>CAZSTA010000159.1:4613-8782 GCA_964609495.1 uncultured bacterium
GTTCCCTCTCCCCTCGTGGGAGAGGGACAGGGTGAGGGGGTAATACAAAGTATAGACCATTATATCTTATGCTCTGCATAACCGAATAATTGGAGTTGGAAAGTGGAAAATGAAAGAACATTGGACTATCTTAGCGATTAATCCAGGCTCTATCACAACTAAGATCGCTCTCTTCAGAGACGAAGATAGCCTCTTCGAGGAGACGATAGAACATAGCGATGAGCCACTAGAGAGATTCCCCCGGATAGCCGATCAATGTGATTTTAGAAAGAGGGAGATCTTGGATATCTTGGCAAGATATGAAATATCTCTTAAAGAGCTAGATGCTATCGTCTGTCGGGGAGGACTCCTCAAACCGATGGAGGCGGGGACCTATCGGATAAATGAAGTTATGATAAAAGAATTACAGGAGGCGAGCTATGGGGAGCATGCTTCGAACTTAGCCGCCTTGATCACTCAACAGCTTCTCAAAGATATAGGGGAGATACCCATCTTTATAGTAGATCCTCCGGTAGTAGATGAATTCGAGCCGATCGCTCGGATATCTGGAACTCCTCTGATCGAGAGGAAAAGCCGTTGGCACGTCCTAAACGCTCGCTCGAGAGCGAAGAGAGCCGCCTCGGAATTGGGAGGAAGCTATGAGAAGATGAACTTCATCGTAGCTCATCTGGGAGGAGGTATATCGGTAAGCGCTCATAGAAGAGGCAGAACGATAGATGTCAATAACGCTCTTTTGGGAGATGGGCCCTTCTCTCCTCAGAGAGCAGGAACTTTGCCGATTGGCGATCTGATCGAGTTATGTTTCTCGGGAAAATGGACGCGAGAGGAACTTTTGCGCCGTTTCTCTATAGAAGGAGGGTTGACCGATTATCTGGGGACTGATAATGGCAGGGAGGTGGAGGAGAGAATCGCAAGGGGAGATAAGAAAGCGGAGTTGATCTATCAAGCTATGGCCTATCAAATAGCTAAGACCATTGGGGAGATGGCTACAGTCCTAAGGGGGGAGGTGGATGCTATAGTGCTGACTGGAGGATTAGCCAGATCCGCCCTCCTCGTCAAATGGATAGAGGAACGAGTATCCTTCATCGCAGAAGTAAAGGTCTATCCAGGTCAGGAGGAGATGAGGGCGCTAGTAGAAGGGGCTCTGGAGGTTCTAAGAGGACTTAAGGAAGCTAAAATCTATAAGTAAATTAATTCCTAGTTCCTTCCTTCTCGCTGTAACATCTCAAACTTCTGGAGGAATCTCTTCGCCCCCTCGAAGTCTCCTTTAGCTTCCGCTTCAGATATCTTCTGTTGAATCTCCTCCCGCTTTATCTTGATGTTATGCTCTTTGATCTTAGTCAGATAGTCGTCAAGAAGAGCTCTTTCTTGGCCTAAGATGATATGATCCCTACCTTCAAGTAATAACTCGGTGAGGGTCTCTCTGGCTCTTTCATCCTCCAAGTGATTGAGAAGATAATCGGGATCTAGCGAGATGTTATTCTCAAAGGATTCCTTTATAACTGCCATAATACTGCAATAAGAAGGATTGGTAAGATCGATTATCTTGATCTCCTTAACCACCTCGGCGACTAACTCCTGGTTGAATAATATGAGTTGAATTAGTCCCTTTTCGGCAGATATCTCTCCCCGAAGTTTTACCAAATCCTCAAGTGAGAAGGTAGGAGCTCTCTTCCTAGTCTTCTTAAGTTGAGCCAGTTGAGAGCGGATAATTATCTCTCCCACCTCTAATTCCTCGCTTAACCTCTTTATATATATCCCTTGACTGATGGGGTCTTTCAGAGATGAGATAGCGGGAAGAAGTGCATTTATTATGTTAACTTTCCCTTCGGCTTTATTCTTATCATACTTCTCACAGGTTATGTTTATCATAAAGTCCAGAATAGATTGGGAATTATCAACAGCCTCCAGAAAAGCGTCTTTGCTTTTGGCTCTGATAAAGCTATCTGGATCCATACCTCGGGGAATGAGAGCGATCTTAATATCCAACTTTTCCTGTTTTAATAGGTCCATTCCCCTCTTCGTGGCAGAGCTACCCGCGGTATCCGCGTCGAAAGCTAGATTAACCTCCTCGGCATAGCGAGCTAGTAGTTTCACTTGTCCCCTCGTTAGGGAAGTGCCTAAGGAGGCCACTACGTTATCTATCCCACACTGATGGGCGGTTATCACATCGACATATCCCTCGACGATGATAGCTTTGTTCAACTTTTGGATAGAGGATTTAGCCAGATGTAAGCCGTAGAGGTTATTACCCTTCTTATAGATCAGGGTCTCAGGTGAGTTTATATATTTAGGTTGATCTTCGACTTCCTCTAGTATCCTTCCTCCGAAGCCTATAACTTGATTTCTAAGGTTGAGGATAGGGAACATTATCCTTCCCCGGAAGCGATCGTAGAAACCTTTTCCTGCCTTTCGAGGTAGCGCTAAACCAGCTTTAACCAATAGTTGAGGGCGAATTCCCTTAGAGCCCATAGCCTTCAGAAGACCATCCCAGGAAGGTAAAGAGTAGCCTAGCTCGAATCTTTCTATTATCTCTTGGGAAAACCCTCTTTTCTTAAGATACTTTCTAGCGTTCTCGGCGGCTTTGCTATTCAGAAGGAGATCGTGATAATAGGTGGATGCCTCTTTATTTATATCGTATAACTCTTTTCTTTCCTTTGCCTTCTTCTCCTGTTGAGGAGAGCGTTTAGCGGAAGGAAGAGATATACCGGCCCGATCGGCTAGGAGCTTAACCGCCTCCATAAAGCCGATCTTCTCCATTTTCATAATGAAGGAGAAGACATCCCCGCTCGCTCCACATCCAAAGCAATGATAAAATTGCTTTTCAGGATCCACGGAGAAGGAGGGGGTCTTTTCGGAGTGGAAAGGGCATAGCCCCTTATAATTCTTACCCGTTCGCTTTAGATCCACTCTCTCCGAGATAACCTCTACGATATCGGAGGCATAACGGATCTCATTTACGATATCGTCGAAGTGGCTATCCTGAGTTATCATAATAGAAAACCTCTCTCTATTCTTTTCACTCGCAGAATATAGGTAAGTTGGGGAAGAATAGCCCGCATCTTGTGACGCGGGCTATATAGATTCTACTTGGATTACCAATCAGGTTCATTATCCTCGGCACTATTGTCGGTCAATCTAGTCTGATCACTTCCATCGGCTTTCATCGAGTAGATCTCACTATTTCCATCTCGATAAGAGCAAAAAGCGATTCTGCTCCCCTCAGGTGACCAAGTTGCACCCCACTCCTCTGAACCAGGTTGATTGGTTAGATTATATTGAAGAGTTGGGTTGGAAACATCCAGATAATAGATCTCCCAATCCCCGTCTCGGTGAGACTCGAAAGTGATCTTGCTCCCATCTGGGGACCAGGCTGGCGTGAAGTTGAACTTCGTAGGATTATTTGTCAGATTAACAACATCTGTTCCATCACTCTTCATCTTATAGATGTCAGCACGCTTAGGAGGGTGGAGGCGAGTGAAAGCGATCTCACTTCCATCAGGGGACCAACTAGGAAGAATATCCCAATCATCCAGGTTAATAGTGAGCCTAGTTTGGTTAGAGCCATCTGCGTTCATCACATAGATCTCAGGCTCGCCATCCCGTTCGGACATAAAGGCGATCTTAGTGCCATCCGGTGACCAAGCAGGTTGTTCACTAGTACCAGGAACGTCAGTGAGCCTAGTAACAGAAGTGCCATCCACATTCATCACATAGATGTCGGAAAGGGTTCCATCCCGATCGGAGTCGAAAGCGATCTTAGTGCCATCAGGAGAAATAGTAGGCTCCCCGTCACGTGCGGAATTATTAGTCAATCTAGTCTGATTGGCTCCAGTGGCATCCATTATGTAGATCTCGTAATTTCCGTCCCGATTGGACATAAAAACGATCTTAGAGGACGCCACCAAGATAGTTATACTACTGCTGTTCTCTCCTCCCTTACCATCACTCACCTTTACGCTTATCGTGTAACTCTTATCCCCGCTAATTGAAGGTGCGGTCCAAGTCGTAGAGCTTCCAGTCGTAGAACTGAAACTCCCTTCATCTGGACTCACACTCCAAGTGTAAGTGAGGGTATCCCCCTCGATATCTGTTGATGAGGCGGTAAGGTTGACTGTTCCTCCTGACTTGACGGTAGTAGCAGAAGCAGTTATCGTTGGCTTGGAAGG
>CAZSTA010000160.1:0-8737 GCA_964609495.1 uncultured bacterium
AACTCGTTCACTATCCGCCGAGTGTCATCCCTAGATATTCCATCCACCACTAATATCTCAAGCTTGTCCTTTGGATAATCCCCCTCGGCTATCGAGATGAGGCACTTTTCGATGGTGCTGGCCTCATTTCGTGCTGGAACCACTACGGAGACAAAAGGGGTGTCATCCTCGTCTTCAGGAGAGTAGTTCAAGATAGGCTTCCTCCATTCGCCTCATATTATTTTTCCAATCTCCTCGCAGATCGATAAGTTTGCTATTGATCTTCTTAGCATCTTCCCTTAAATTCCTATCCCGCAAGGCTCTAACTATTCGCTCAGCTAATATCTGAGGGGAATCAGGAGGGATTAAAAAGCCATTCCTTCCGTCCTCGATCCACTCCCTATTACCTGGAATAGAGATCACGATAGGGAAAGTCCCTACCGCCATCGCCTCTAAAAGACTCATAGAAGTCCCATCCGAGAGGCAGGTAGATACATATATTGGCGAGGATTCTAAGTAATCAGGGATTACGTTATGATCAACTTCCCCCCTAAATTCGACCCTATCCTCAACTTTTAATTCCTCCGATATCCGCTGAAGTTCCTCCTTTTGATATCCCTCTCCTAGAATGAGGAATCTGGCAGAAGGTATCTCCTTTAGAACATAAGGGGTAGCTCTCAGTAAAAGTTGAAGGTTATAAACTGGCTCTAACTTTCGGGTGCTTAATACTATAGGCTCGGATGGTTCCTTCCCTCTACATTTAAATACATCTCTATCAACTCCATATTGAAAGACAAGTATCTTATCTCTAGGCACGCCCAACTTGACCAATTCCTCAGCCATATGCTCAGCGACGGTTGTCACTAAGTCCGCCTTACCCAACGCATAGCGGACGAGTTGATTTAAGATCAGCGATTTTCGGGGGGAGATCAAGAGATCCGATCCATGAGCAGTCATCACTAGAGGATGAAATCTGCTCAGAGCTGAAAGAAAACCGTAGCTGGTAAGATAGTGAGCATGAAGTATATCAGGCTTTAGAGAATGAACTATATCCCTTACCCGCCTTATATTGAAGAGATACTTCAATTTAGAAGGGATACGAGAAGTGATATAATGAACTTCTGCTCCATCTATAGAGGATGGTCGGAAGGAGATGATATGAACTCGATGTCCTCTTTGCACAAAGTAAGAGGCCCATTTTTGGGTATGAACACTTGGCGCATCTCCTAAGAAACATAGTTTCATAATGAGGGAGCAAGCTCCTCCCACCCCCCTATATTCAATATAAGTTCTCAAAATAATCTATTTAAACTTTATGTCTATCGTATGCAAGATCTCACAGACCTTTTGACTCGCTTTTCCATCTCCATAGAGGGCTCTTGTTCTACCTTGAGGCTGAAAGATCCTAACTGCCTCGATTATCGCCTCTTTATCCGCAGATACTAGGATATTCCACCCATCCTCAACCGTCTCTACCCACTCGGTTCTATCCCTCAAAGTGATACAAGGAGTCTCTAGGAAATAAGCTTCCTTCTGAAGCCCACCCGAATCAGTCAGTAGCATTCTGGCATTTTTCGTCAGGACTAGCATATCAAGATATCCTACGGGAGGTATTATAGTCAAGTTAGGCACTCGCTTAAATCTATCGTAGAGCCTAAACCCTCGCAATCGTTTTTCCGTCCGCGGATGAAGGGGAATAATAACTCGCTCTGAAAGGGAAGATAGAGCCTCGAATATCGCCTGTAATCTATCTCCTTCATCCGTATTCTCCGCTCTATGGACCGTTGCCAGAAGATAGGTCTCTTCACCGAGATCGTAATACTCCAAAATATGCGATCTCTTCTCCGCTATCTTTATGTTATCTTGAAGGGCATCCAACATCACATCTCCTACCAGATATACCCCGTCCTCGATTCCCTCCTTCTTGAGATTATCAACTGCTCTCTGAGAAGGGCAGAATAGCAGGGAGGAGGTATGATCCGTTACCACTCTATTTATCTCCTCGGGCATACATCTATCGTAAGAGCGCAATCCAGCCTCTATATGAGCGGTAGGAATCTGTAATTTGACCGCGGCTAAAGCTCCTGCTAGAGTCGAGTTAGTATCTCCATATACTATAACAACTTCGGGTTCTTCCAGCGATAACACATCCTCTATACGCATCAACATCTTTCCGGTCTGCTCTCCATGAGTCCCCGACCCTACATTTAAGTTATGATCTGGGATCGGAAGTCCTAACTCCGCAAAGAAAACTTGCGAGAGCATAGGATTATAGTGTTGTCCAGTATGCACTAGGATCTCTTCATCCCTCTTTCTCAACTCCCGGCATAGAGGAGCTGCTTTTATAAATTGGGGTCTAGCTCCCACTATAGTGACTATCTTCACCCTATTTGTCTGCCACCTCTTCAAAAACTTGGCTCAACTTCTTGGTCAACTCCTGGCGGGTAAAACTTTGCAACTTCTCCGCTTTAAGTCGGCTTCTGAGCGATCCTTCATTAATACTGAGGGGTTGAGGGGAGCTTGCTCCCTCATTATATTCGAGGTAAAACCTATATATCGCTTTTTTAATACCTTCGATATCCTCCGGAGGAACTATCCTCCCAGCTTCGAGCGCTTCGATCAACTCCCCAGCCGCGCATTTGGGAACTAGAGCTAAGATCGGCTTCCTGGTGGCTAAATACTCGAATATCTTTCCCGTTAATATCGCCTCGCCCTCTTTAGAGGCGATCACTAAAAGTAAGACATCTGCTCCCAAAAGATAGCTTATTCCTTCTTGATGGGGAACATAACCAGGTGAGTTAACGACTTCCCGCAAGCCATACCTTTGGATCGCCTCTTCGATAATACCATCGCTCACTCGGTCGAACTTCCCTATCAGATTGACTCTGATCTCATCCTTTAATTCTTCCTTCTCAGTTAATAACTCCCCTAGCCCTTTGAGGAAATGATACGGATTGCGTTGAGCATAAAAAGTTCCTGTATAGGAGATCGTGAACTTATCGCTTATCTCGGGCTCGATGCCCTCGAAATCTTGAGGATCGAATCCATTGGTTATCGTTATCAGCTTAGATGCATCTAACCCTGGGTAAGCCCTTAACCACTCTCTCCTCAGAGGTTCAGTCGCGGTGATTATCCTATCCGCTGAATTTATAACTTTGCGCTCCAGATAAGCCTCGAGATTTCGGTGCAACGTTGTGGGGAATCTCTTAAAACTATTCCTAGTCCAAGCATCGCGAAAATCGGCAACCCAGGGCGCTCCAGCTGCCCTCTTCAGATGATAAGCTATGAGATGGGCAGTATAAGGAGGGGCAGTTGAATATATGAGATCTATCTTTCCTTTTATCAATCGCTTTCCCTCGGAGAGGGCGAAGGGAAACCAGCCTAACTTATCATCGGGGACGAAGACAAAGTCGAATAAAGAGCGAATAATATCTCCAGTTTTACCTCCTCTCTCACCCGCGGAAGAAGGGTTGGAGTTAGAACTAAGTCTAGCTCGCACTTTTCTATAAAAACGAGTCGGCTCTATAGAAGAGGTTCTGATTATCCTTACATCAGGAGATAATTCCCTGGCTAAGGTATTATCAAAAGCGTCATATCCCCCTTCCCTGACAGTCAAAACGATAGGATTCCAGCCATTATCAGGGAGATATTTGACGAATTTAAGGGTTCTTTGAACTCCTCCTCCCCCTAGAGGAGGGAAAAAATAAGCTATGACTAAAACGCTCTTAGTTCCCAAAGTTCCTATACACTTCCAATAACTTCTCAGCCTCCCTCTCCCAGTTGAAGATATTGGCTGAGATCTCAAGGGCATTAGCCCTCATCTGTTTATATTTCTCTTCATCACCTAGTATATCATCGATCGCTTGAGCTATACTGCGCGGATCGGTTTGGTCGAATAATCTCCCTACCTGATGTTCTCTCACTATTCGCCCCATCTCTGGAAAATCGCTTACCGCTACGGGAAGGCCTGAGTGAAGATATTCGAATAGCTTATTTGGTGCGGAATAGTAGTAACTCAAGCATGAGTTCTGAATAGGAGCGACTCCCACATCAGCGGAGGCCGTATAAGCTGGCAGTTGCTCTAAAGGCACTGCGTCTAGGAACTTAACCTTATCCTCTAACCCCAGCTCTTTAGCTCTAGCCTTCAGCTCCTCCTCAGCTATACCATAGCCCATCATAACTATAACTGCGTTCTCAAGATATGCTACCGCTTCCATTAATTGCTCTAAGCCTCGATTAGGAGCTAAAGCTCCTTGATAGAGAACGATCTTAATTCCGTTCTCAAGCCCAAGTTTATCTCTAATTATACGAGTCCTCTCCTGCCCTATCCAAGAAGGGCAATTCCTAACTACGACTGGAAGGGGGATCCCGTATCTCTCGGATAAGATCTTAGCCCTAGCATCATTAGTGGTGATAACTACATCAGCTCGTTTGATCAGGAGCTTCTCGGTGAGATCGGATCGCCACTTATCAAAGGCTGGCTCATTTACCGCATTTCTATCGATCCACAGCTCATGAGAATCATAGACCAACTTAGCTCGATGGAAGCGAGAGGCTAGATATCCCACTACTAGGGTGTTTAGATCATGGGAATGATATACATCCGCCCTCTCTTTAAATACCTCCCTCATCACCCCTTTAAGATAGGGAATAGAGTATTTGAAGATACGAGGGAGGGGAAGGGGATCAATACTCAATCTGATGACTCTGATCCCATCCCAGATCTGAAAACTCTCGCTATCCTCATCCTTCAAAGCGAGGACTGTTACTTCATGTCCACCCTCCTCTATTAAAGTTCTCGCCTCTTTATAGACTCTAGCATCGTGTTTGAAATTATTCTTAACGAACATCCAGATGTTCATATCAATACTCTTTTTATTTAAGAAGATGGAAGGTATTTTTAGTTATCCGATTTCCGTTCTCAATCTTCAATTTTCCACTGAACATTATAGCGCAAGCCGATAGAGAAGTTAGCGATCCCGTAGTTATCCCAATCCGCTCCTTCTGAGCTGGCGGAGAGAATTTGATTATAACGGATTTTTCCCTCTAAACTCGTCTGCTCACCTATAATGTAGGATACTCCTCCTCCGAAAAGCACTCCTAGATCAGAACTGCTAGCGCCTTCCACAGATGATTTGTCAACATTCATGCTGGAGATATAGATCCCTGCTCCTCCCTCAAGATAGGTAACTAGATTCTCAGAGTAAGATAGATTATATCTACCCACGACAACTATAGGGATTACTGTCTGATTTACCCCACTCATATCCGTAGGCATGCTGATATAAGAGATATTACCTTCCACAGAGAACTCAGGAGTAAAACTATAACCGACGAATCCCCCCAAGCTCACCGAACTTCCTCGGGAATCACTGAAGGAGGAGGGAGTGGTAGGAAGAGCAAGCCCTAACTCTCCACCTATAAAGAGATTATTCGTTTCTCTCACTCCTATCTCCACTTGAGCGTATATCAAAGATGGTAATATAATTAATGAGAAAACCACAATTGAAACAAATATCTCTATCTTGTATTTCACTTAGTTGCCTCCTCAAATCGATTTGTAAATAATCTATTAAACTTTATAGAGTCACTAACCGTTCCAGAATTATCCCCAATCGTGAAAAGACCTTAACAGCTAAGGTCATTATATCATATATAAGATTTGTAGTCAATAACAATTCGGGTTTTGGATAAAAGTTTGTAGCTTTTTACTTTAGTGCCTAAGGGAATTATTGATATAATATGGCAAATTGACATTTTTGAAAATATCATAATCTTGGGAGAACTTCTGACGTCCTTGCGATATTAGTTGTTTTATGTTATAATTTGTTTAGTGGATTGCTTATCTTATCTAATTATGTCCATCCCTCAGTTACTCGAATGGTTATTTCAAGTTATATGACATTGCGGCGGGAAAATTAGAGACATTAAAAACTAAGGAGGTCATCATATATGCGTTACCGAAAACTGGGTAAAATCGGCATAGAAGTGAGCGAGATCGGCTTCGGCAGTTGGGGCATTGGCGGTGGCTGGGGCTATCAAGATGATGAAGAAGCCCTACGAGCGTTGAAGCAGGCGCTCGATCTGGGCGTCACTTTCTTCGATACCGCTCTGGGGTATGGAAATGGGCACAGCGAACAGCTTATCGGTCAGGCGGTGGCGGGAATGAGGGATCGCGTGGTCATCGCCACTAAGATCCCGCCCAAGACCTATCGCTGGCCAGTGTTGCCCCAGGAGCCTATCTCCGAGACTTTCCCAGCCGATTGGATTGTCGAGTGCACGGAGAAGAGCCTGAAGAATCTCAACACGGACTATATTGATGTTCAGCAGTTACATGCTTGGACGCCTCCCTATATCCAACAGTCGGAGTGGTATGAGACGCTGATGCGTCTGAAGGAACAGGGAAAGATCCGAGCCTTTGGTGTCTCCGCCAACGACTGGGACCCCTATGGCCCGACCGATCTGGTGAAGTCTGGATTGATAAACACAGTGCAGGTGATCTATAATATCTTTGAACAGCGACCAGCCGAGGCATTGCTCCCCGCGGCATTGGAGCATAGGGTGGGCATCATCGTGCGCGTTCCCTTTGAGGAGGGTTTGCTCACCGGTCGGATGGGCCCAGATCATACCTTCGACGAGGGAGACTGGCGGGCGGATTGGCTGACGCCGGAGCGATTGCAAGAGGCAGCTCGGCATGTGGAAGCATTGAAATCTTTCCTAGCTGAGGATCGCCCGACGCTGGCAGCCTTAGCCCTCAAGTTCTGCCTGAGCCATCCGGCGGTATCCGCCGTCATACCAGGTATGCGCAGAATGACACACGTGGAAGCCAATTGCGCCGTTTCAGATGGCAAACTGCTCTCCGCTGAGGAGCTGGAGGCGTTGAAAGCGCATGCCTTCGTCCATGGGTGGAGCTATCCCTGGAGTCAGGCGTAGGGCTAGCTCCGGTGGATGATACGATCTGGCTTTCCTGCGTTGGAAGCGGATCACTTCGAAGAAATTAAAAGTAGCAATTTCTAAGAGAAGGTTTAGAATGAAGATCTTAGCGATAAGCGATAATGAGGATAGGATCCTTTGGGATAATTTCGATAGGGAGCATTGGAAAGATATAGATCTTATCCTATCTTGTGGGGATTTGGCTCCTGAATACCTCTCCTTCCTGGTTACCCTGGTAAATGTTCCGCTCTATTATGTGAGGGGGAATCACGATCTCATCTATGATCAGAAATCACCCGAGGGATGTGAGGATATAGATGGGAAGATAATAGTCTGGAACGGATGGAGGATATTGGGATTAGAGGGGTCAATGTGGTATAATGGAAAGCCACTCCAATACACAGAGCAACAGATGAAATGGAAGCTCAGGTGGTTAAGGTTTAAGATTTGGAGAATGGGAGGGATAGATATAGTAGTTTCGCATGCCCCACCTAGAGGTTGTAATGATGGGAAGGATCTATGCCATAAGGGATTCCAAGCCTATCGAGATCTCATCGCTCGTTATCATCCTCGCTACTTTTTGCACGGACATTTACATCTAACTTATGGACAGAGTAGGAAGAGGGTAGCGATGTTGAATAGCACCGAGGTTACAAATGTATATGGACATTATGTGTTGGAAGTTGGTCCAGGTCCCTTAGCCTCCAAGTAAATTTGGAAAGGTGTCAAAATGATTGAAATATCATAAATGAAGAGATTATATCATCTTTTTTCCCCTCTGAAGGTGACCACCTTAAATTCTGAGATGATTCCCTTTCCTTCGCTCGAAGTCATATAATCTATGAGACCTCCTCTTTGAGTTCCTCCCGAGTGGGAAAACCCCTCGTTCCTCCTGCTCGCATAGTTACTCTAGCTCCGCAGAAATTCCCCAGAGCGAGGCATTTCTCCAAAGGTAGCTTATTCAAATATCCATAGATGAATCCAGCATTGAAAGCATCTCCAGCCCCAGTTGTATCTATTACCCCGAGGGATTTAGCCCCGATCTCTATCATCTTCTCTCCTCTTTTAACTACTGCTCCCTTACTACCGCGTTTAATGACTATCATATCGGTATATTTACTTAGATCGGATAATGCCTCTCTCCAATTATCTTTCCCCGTAATATTCTTCGCCTCGGTCTCATTGGGTAGAAAAATATCGACATATTTCAACATCTCGTATATTCGCTCTCTATCCCATCTCTCCTCGGGATCATATCCTGGATCGAAGGAAACGCTTAGATTATGCTCTTTAGCACTTTTAAATAGCTTCAAACAATCCCTCTTCAGCTTATTTTGTAAGAAGTAGGAGGATAGATGTAGATGTTTGGCTTGATATAGATATTCCAAATTGATATCGGTCCATCCCAATTCCTCTATAGAACCCAGATAGGTCATCTGAGCCTTATCCTCAGGATAGGCAAGGGAGATGGTAACTCCAGTCTTCACGTCAGGATCTATTAAGATTTTAGAGGTGTTTATCTCTAGTTCCCTTAAAGAGTTGATCACAAATTCGCCATAGGGGTCATCTCCCACCTTACCGATGAATCCCACCTCCATCCCCGATCTAGCTATATCAGCGGCGAAGATAGCCGAGGAGCTTCCTAAAGTGAGGGTTAGATTACTTATTATCTTCTCCTTTCCCAGCTCAGGCAGAGTATTAAGTCCTTCAGCTATGAGATCAACGTTTAGTTCTCCTACCACAACTATATCCATTACGCCATCTCCTTTCCTTGGACATAACTATATCATTATATACTGTTATTGTCAAGTATCAATGAGTAGCT
>CAZSTA010000161.1:0-8709 GCA_964609495.1 uncultured bacterium
TAGATGAGATAATCCCTGAACCGATCGGAGGGGCACATCGGAATCTTAAAGGGGCAGCGGCGAATTTAAAGGAAGCTTTGCTCAGGAATATAAAGGAGTTGGTCAAGATAGATTTGGATGAGCTTTTACAGAGGAGATATGAGAAATATAGGAGGATAGGTTCGTTCAGTGAGCCTTGACAGCTATCTTTAGTAAGGGGAAATTATGAGTAAAAAATACACTAATCCGCAGAGTAGCACTGATATAACATCTAAAATCGAAGAAGTTCTAAGTGAGCTTCTGTTAATACCTATTTTAATCCCCCAACCCGACGAGGTGCGTAGTTATCTGCTTAGCTATCCTGATATAGCGAATCTCCTACCACCAGTCTGTGAAATGGCTCGTGAACGATTTGGAAAGTTCGTGCAGTTATCTCTGGAGGTGTATCACGACCCAGAGATCGAAGATGAATATCTCACGCTTTACGTCCGACAGGAACATTACGATGAGCAAATAATGGATAGGATTAAAGAGATACGTGCAACTTATGAAACAGAATACGAAACAGAGCTTATTGACACAGCAGGTTGGTTTCTGGTAACAACTGACTTTTATCCCCCGAAGTAGGAAGGCATGTGCTTTGATTGGGAAGAGTATCTTAATCTAGCTCGATCCCTACAGGGACAGCGAAATAAATTTACTCAAGAGGCTGCCTATAGATGCGCGGTGAGCAGAGCCTATTATGCAGCCTTTTGCTACGCCCGCAACTATGCTCGTGATCGGCAGGGGTATTCTCCCAAATACAACTCCAAAGACCATCGGCTTGTCAGAAAGCATTTTAAAAGTCGGGGGATGATTGGAATCGCTGATATGTTGCGTGAGCTAAGACAATGGCGAAATAATTGTGACTATAATGACTCAGTATATAACATTTCCACTATGAGAAACGATGCAATTAATAACGCTCAACAAATTATCAGTATGCTTCCATAAGGAATTATATCGCGTGTTAATTGAGAAGTCCATACCCTCCAAGAGATTGGAAGTAGATCACCTAGTCCTATGAGTGAACTCGTAGGACTTTGTTATTAATATTAATTTAAAGGAGATTCTATCTATGTCTAAACCTAAAGTCCTACTATTGTTGCCCAAACCCTTATACAATATCATCATAACCAAGAAGGCGGAGGAGGTGTTATACTCCTTCGCCGAGGTTATAAGAAATGAGCGTGATGATAACTTATCTAGCGATGAAGTAGCTGAGCTACTTCCGGGTATAAATGGATGTCTTACCGGATGGGGATCCGCTCGTTTCGATAGTTCACTTTTAGATAAGGCGGATTCGCTTAAGATCATCAGCCATACTGCTGGCTCCATAAAGTTCCTGATTCCAGAAGAGGTATTCGATAGAGGTATAATCGTCACCCATGCCGCAGGAGCGATCGCCCCTGCGGTAGCAGAACTAGCGCTTCTGGTAACCCTCCTAGGGCTGAGACGCATCCTTCCTTATGACCCCGCCCTGAAGGCAGGTGAGGAATGGACAAAGTTAAGGACTGAATTAGGAGAGGAGTTATTCGATAAGAAGGTGGGCGTGATCGGGGCTGGATATACGGGTCGAGAATATATCAAATTGCTCAAGCCGTTCCGCGCCGAGGTTTTTGTATATGATCCCTATCTCTCCGAAGAAAGGGCGAAAGAGCTAGGGGTAAAGCTGGCTTCTTTAAATGAGATAATGGCTACTTGCAAAGTGGTCTCCCTCCATGCGCCCTCGACTGAGGAGACGCACAATATGATCGGAGCGGAACAATTGGCACTTCTTCAGGAGGGAGCAGTTTTCATCAACACTGCTCGGGCTTGGGTTGTCGATCAAGATGCGCTCTTAAGAGAGCTTCAGAAGGGACGCTTTTGGGCCGCCTTAGATGTGTTTGAGGTTGAACCCCTACCAGTTGATAGTCCCTTCCGCAAACTACCCAACGTCTATCTGACTCCTCACCTAGCTGGAGCAACTATTGAAGCTCGACGGCGGATGGGGGAGGTCTCCGTTGAGGATATGAGACGCTTCTTCGCTGGAGAAGAACCAAGATATCGAGTGACGAAGGATATGTTGAGGATTATGGCTTGAACCTCTGGACATATTCAGTTCGCTCATAAGATCATAACTAACACATCAAAAACCACCGCGCTCAACCAATGGAGTATAAAACAGGGAACGAAAGATTTGCTCTTTATCGCCACATAGCCTAATACTGCTCCAGTGATGAAAGAGCCATATACCTCCAACATTGGCTTTCCGATATGCATAATACCAAAGGGAATCGTCTGGATTAAGATCGTCCAGTAACCGAAGGCGGGAAAGAGGCCAAAGGTTATATATCCTCGGAAGAAGAACTCCCAAACTAGCATATATACCGCTCGGAGGATGAAGGCGTAATAGAAGAATATCCAGATATTAGTTCTAGCTTCCGGATAGAAGGGATAATAGCTCTTGAACTCCGCCCTTCTAGCTCCAAAGATAAAGACCGGAAGTACCAGAAGGAATAAGACCAGGATGAACTTAGCACCAGTTTTGATATCCCCTAGTTGAAAGCCGAATCTCTTAAGATTCTCTCCCAGTATCCCGGCGACCACCGCCCAAGTTACGAGGAGGAGAGTGAAGACATTGAAGATCACCCATCTAGCATAAGAAGAACCCCCTGGGTAGAGATAAGACAGGAAAGGAAGGGCTAATAGGAGTAAGAGAACTAGGTTATCAGTGGGTATCTCTCTTCCTCCTATCTTTATCTTCCTATCGCTTAATCTTTCCCCTCTTAATCTGAGAACTAGGTAGAGTAAAACCACCAGCATTATAGAAACATTAAAAAAGGTCCACTGTTCATAAGTAGTTCGATTATACAGCTCATGAGAGATCATTATCAGTACCGAGGAGATGATGATCACCATAGACATCAGTTTTCCCCTGATCCCCTTCCTCTGTTCCTCAACGAGAGTAGGAATGGACATTCCGATCTTCCTTTCTATCCACTTAGGATATTTAACAACGGACTTCTTCCTCCTAAAGTAACCATTCGACTAATAGCGAATCTTTCCTATCTTCACCCTATAGGTGCGCTGAATATCAATCATTAAAACCGCTGTCGCAATGGAGAGGAATTTAGTCTCAGCGCTATCGGCTCTTGAAGTGAGGACTACTGGAGCTCTTGCTCCTATTACCACTCCCACCGCTCTTCCTCCCGCTAAATAGATATAGGATTTAGCCAGAGTATTACCAGCTTCCACATCAGGAGCTAGGATTATATCAGCTTGTCCAGCTACGGGGCTTACGATCCCCTTATGTTTAGCCGCTTCTATTGAAACCACATTATCCAAAGCTAAAGGACCATCTACTATACAACTGGGGAACTGTCCTCTATCGCTCATCGTTTTCAAAAGCGCGGCCTCGATCGTAGATGGCATCGCGGGATTTACTAACTCTACCGCTGATAAAACTGCTACCTTCGGTTCTTCAATACCAAAGATATGGGCTAAATAAACAGCGTTAAGGATGATCTGAGTCTTCTCTACAAGAGTGGGGGCTATATTCATTCCCCCATCAGTAATGAAAAGCAGGCGATTATATAGGGGAACTTCTATGATATAAATATGACTCATAAGATATCCAGAACGCAGTCCTATATCTCTATCCAACACCGCTCGTAGAAAATCATCGCTATGGATGTAACCCTTCATAACAATATCGGCATCTCCACTGCTCACTAATTCTACAGCCTGTCGAGCAGCATCTATATGATCGGGTTTGTTGATTATCTCTGCACGAGATATATCGATCTCCCTCTCCTCCGCTATTCTCAGGATCTCGCTTTTATCTCCCACTAATATAGAATCTGCTACCTCTTCTTCATAAGCCCTCTTGACTGCTTTCAATACGGTGTGGTCCTGGGCAACCGCAACTGATAATTTCCTCTTAGGATATTCAATGACCCTCTCCAACATCTGATCGAAGTCAGTTATCCTAAGATATTCCTTGGCCCTCTTTATCAACATCTGATCGAAATTAGTTGCCATCTAGATCAAACTCCTTTCTTAGAGATTAAAGCTCAGTAGATTCCAAATAAAGGGATTACATCCCTCTTCCTGAGCGATTTAATGAATTTAAGTGATTCGCTCATATCCGCATAAGGTGCACCAGACTGATCTAATGAGCGAAGGAAATAATTTTCCTCCTCACCCTATCCCTCTCCCACGAGGGGAGAGGGAACATCCAGATAGGACTGCTCTTCTTATTCCCCTCCCTCGATGGGAAGGGGTTAGGGGAGATTTAAGAGAAGTTCAAGACCTATCTATCCTCTCTTCTCCTTGATAAACTTTTCGGCTTCAGCTAGCGTTGGTATTCCTGCTCTTCCTCCTAGCTTGGTGCATTTGATAGCCGCTACTGCGGTGGCGAATTCGGATACGCGTCTTATATCCCATTCCCGTAATAGACCATATAGAAAAGCTCCATGAAACACGTCTCCGGCCCCGGTAGTATCTATCACTTCCACCTCGAAGGTATCACAAATAAAGAAATCTTCCGAGTGTAAGCATACCGAACCATCTTCTCCCAAGGTTATGACAATTAATTCCGATTTTAAAGATCTCAATTTCTCCGCTGCCTTTCGATAATCACTCTCTCCCGTGAAATCTTCGGCGAATGCTTTAGAGGCTATTAGGATATCGGTCAACTCCATAAGTTGCCTCGACCTCGGTGAGAAATAGCCCGCGTCGTAGCTTACCTTAACTCCTGCTTCTTTAGCCCATCTCGCGGCGGTAATGGCCGTCTCAGAGGGACCATCCAGATGAAGATATCTCCCTGATATTATGTAATCTTTATCCAAATCCCTCGGTAATAAGGGAGAAAACGTTCCTTTACTATGAATTATACTTCTCTTTCCAGTTCCTTTATCAACTAGAACGATCGAGAGGGAGGATTTAGCTCCTTTCTGAACTACCATTCTGCTTATATCAACGCCATAATGGAGGAACTGATCTCTTATAAAATCCCCAGCTTCATCATCTCCCACCTTGCCCACGAAGCCCGCTTTAGCTCCTAATCTAGCTAGGGTGACCATAGCTGTCGCGGTTGGTCCTCCTCCTTGCTTGGTATAATCGAGGAGAGGATCCCCTTGATCTAATTTGGGAAGATAAGGCACTAATCCCACGTGATCTAAGCAACAAGTCCCTAATCCTATAATATCGAAATTCAAGGTTCGATTACCTCTTCCTATATATTTGTCGAAGGCTAGGGAGCTTCAAGCCATATTGCTATAATATCTGAGATATCATAACATTTAAACTTCACCTTGTCAACAAAGGATCTCAACATAGTAAGCATGTAGAATATTGTGCTAGCGGTTTTGAACTCCCTTAAATCCCCCTCCCCCTAACCCCCTCCCATCAAGGGAGGGGGAAACTAAAGGGAACAAGCTTATCTGGATGTTCCCTCTCCCCTCGTGGGAGAGGGCTAGGGTGAGGGGGAAATCATATCTTGACTTCTTGGTAAAAATCTACTAGCACAAAGTCTATATACTTCCCTCGACATATTGATATGGAAATTCTGAGCAGATAGGTTATTTTACTCCCTATTCAGGTCATCTACAAACCATCTTTGCCCTCGTTCATCCCCTCTCATAAAGGCAAGACCAGTTATTATATCTTTAGGGAGTAAATAGTAAGCGACGAAGTTCCTTATATTCTCAGGGTCGTCCCAGATAATATTCCCGTCGGGATCCCTATTATAGCGAGGCTCAGCTACTATTACCTGACCTTCCGAGAGTATATTGACATAGTTTGATACTTCAATGGATTCTAATATCCTTAGAGTAAGTTCCGCTAAAGGAAAATCGCTTCTCTTCACCGATATAACCTCGGCTCTGATCTCACTTCTATTAGGGACAACTGGAACCTTAATAGGCGTAGGAGTCGCTTCAACTGAGTACCGACATCCACCTATTAACATAACTACTATAGCAGTAAGAAGAAATATATAATTCTTAAACTCCTTCATATCTCTTCTCATCTATATACACCTTCCGATGCAAGTTACACATTTCTCTTTCAATCTATCTCAAGATTTATAATCGTAGATCTAGTTGTTCGTCCTACACTATCAATAGCTCTGAAGATAAGAGTGTAATATTTGAGTAAGGACTGCTGGGAAGAGAATAACCTGAACTTGAAGATACCTTGCTCATTGGCTCTCGTCTCATAGGTCCTTATAAACCTTAATTTACCCACAGAATCAGGAGCTAATAGTTCAACTCTAACTGTTGCCAAAGGACTTGTTTTTCCCATGATATCCACTGGGACATTGACTATAGAATTATCCCTGTGGCTGATGATTATCGGTTTGAGTAGAACTTGATAGCTTTCCTCGGGGATATAAGTCTCTCCCTCCCTTTGATAGACGAAGATAGGTCCCTTCCTCCTAGGGGGAGCGAACGAAATAGAGATCGTAGAGGTATCTTTATCCCAATATACTTCGGCGCCGAACTTCTCAGCCGCAAAACGAAGTGAAATCATAGAACGCCCATTCCAGATATATAAAGGGGCTAATGGCTCGGATCTAGTTATCCACCTACCGCTCTTTACTATCTCATAATTAAGGCTTCTATCTCTTAACCTCAGATAAGGCTCTTCTCCCTTCCAGACTGTTACTGTTTTTGTATCCTCTTCCCATTGAACATAGGCACCAAATATACCAAATAGCTCCTTTGAAGGCGCCATAACCCTATCTGAAATTAAAAGAGGGGGGGTAATAAAGCTAACTGGCTGGCCATTAACTATTATACCTACCTCTGTATATAGAGGTTTATAACTGGATTCCTCGCCACCGCTCTTCTTAACTTGCGATTCAACTTTAGGTATAACTACAGGAGGGGATTTAGAGACAGGGACTTCGTTTTTTCTGTATATACCAGTTTCCTTTTCCTCCTCCTTTTGAGCGACAGGAGCTTTCTCAGGCGATTCTTTAGCTACTTCAGGCTTCTTTTCAGCTACCGCGGGAGGAGATTCTTTCGCCTCACCTTTGGAGATCGTTATGGATGTCTCAATAGCTCTACTTCTCTTCCCTCTATTATTTACTGCTGTGACCTTAAATTCATATTTTCCGGGGGCCACATCGCCTGATATCCATTCCGTCTTAGGAGCATCAACGCTACCTTCATGAGAAGCTCCATCACCAGTTTTATAAGAGATATCATATCTTACAATATTCTCTGAGGAAGATGCTTTCCAGCTCAATTTAACTCTTCCATCTTTAAGATCAGTTGCCTTTAGATCTGATACGGGTCTGATAGATAAAATATCACAGGATAGCAAACTAGACAATGTTATTAGTAATAAAATTAGTAAAATTTTGCTCGATAATTTTCTTCCCATCTTATTCCCACCCCAAATGTATCCTGAAGCTTTATCCTTTATGTATTTACATTATATCATCTCAGCTACTATATGTCAACAAAAATTATAGCTCTCTCTGCCAATTGATCGTGATAAAAAGAGAATTGTGTCAACGCTTGACTTAATAAAATAATGTGCTAAAATTAATAACAGATGTGGATAGAGAGGAGGGGTAAAATGCGAAATCTTTTCAGCCCTAAGGGACAGAAAACGATACTCTTTTTGCTAATAGCCTTGATAGTAGGAACAGGAGTATCAGTATATAAAGGTCGCATCTTTAGGAAACATAAAGAAGTCGAGATCATAGAGTCTCCCATCCCTCCTGAAATTAAGAAATCCTATATTCTGGAGGATAGTTTATCCGCTATTAAAGAAGATGAGCAGATAGAAAATGAGAATCTACCTGCCACTGATAGCTCCGAGGAGCCACCTAGCTATATCATAGGCACTACCTTACCTGGTAAAAATATCAATTTGGAGAAGACCGCTCAAACCGCGGAGGATAACAGCACTTTCAAGAGGGAAGAGCTAGAAGAGGAATCAACCGAAGTTGAGAAGCAGATACCACCTTCTCCAACTAAGATCAATATTAACACCGCTAGTGAGGAGGAGTTAGATACCCTTCCAGGGATAGGACTGGTTCTGGCAGAGAGGGTAATTGCTTATCGCAAGGAGAACGGGGAATTCAAGTCCATAGAGGAGATAATCGAAGTTAGGGGAATAGGAGAGAAGAAATTCGAGCAAATTAGGGATCTTATCACCGTTGAGTAGGGAAAAATGCGCTATATTCTCGATAGACCGATCATAACTATAACTATACTATATATCATAGGTATAATCATAGGGAGGATAGAAGGAAGGATCCCCGCCTCTTATATATATCTCATCCTTGCTGGAGTGACGATCTTATCCCTAATAGCTAGAATTCGACGATCCTATCTTGCTCAATATGGAATCGCTCTGGCTTTCATCCTACTCGGCGGCTGGTTATGTCGAATAGGATTTGAACCACCAAGTGCCGATCATATTCGTAATTTCACTAACAGAGATGATATACAGGCGATTGAGGGAGAAGTCGTATCAGATCCAATTCACAGAGGAGATAGGATATATTTAATATTTAGAGCGGAAAAAATCGAGCTAGAAGGACGGGAAAAAGATGTAGAAGGCTTGATAAAGGTAACGTTGGCGAACTATTATGAAGAAGTGCAATGGCCCGAGTTGAATTATGGGGATAGGGTGATATTCAAACGACCTGCATACGATCCTCCTAGGGTGAGCGTTCCTGGGGTTTTC
>CAZSTA010000162.1:0-8704 GCA_964609495.1 uncultured bacterium
AGGAGGATCTTAAGTGGCTACGATAGAGGAAACTAGCAAGGCAATTAGTGCTGAAGAAAGATACTACCTAGCCTCCCAATGGCAGCTTATGTGGCGAAAATTTATAAAGCATAAGTTGGCTATTTTAGGGGGAACTATATTAATCATCTTTTATACTTTGGCTATATTCTGTGAATTTTTCTCCACCTACGACATATATAAACGCTACACAGGGTATATTTATTGTCAACCCCAAAGAATTCATTTCTTCGATGAAGAGGGAAATTTTCACTTCCGTCCCTTTGTTTATGGACTGGAGCGTACAACCGATCCAAAAACCTGGAGCAGGATATATACTGAGGATAAAACTAAGAAATATCCTATTTACTTTTTTATTCACGGCGATAGGTATAAACTCTGGAATTTATTTCCCTTGGATGTTCATCTTTTTGGGGTAGAGGAACCCGGAGTAATATTTTTATTTGGAACGGATAAATTAGGAAGAGATTTACTCTCTCGTAATCTCTCCGCCGCTCGTATTTCTCTATCTATAGGTTTAGTAGGAGTATCTTTAAGCTTTATATTAGGCTGTATATTAGGAGGGATCTCGGGATATTTTGGGGGAACCACTGATATGATCATCCAGAGGGTTATAGAGTTCTTAATCTCCATACCAACTATCCCTCTCTGGATGGCCTTGAGCGCGGCTCTTCCAGCTGAGTGGCCACCACTTAAAATTTATTTTGGTATCACCATTATTCTTTCCATTGTAGGTTGGTGTGGCTTAGCCCGGGTAGTTCGGGGGAAGCTTTTGGAGTTAAGGGAGGAGGATTTCGCTATGGCCGCTAAGGTTGCCGGGGCAGGTGAGGGACAAATAATCGTAAGGCATCTACTTCCTTCCTTCCTAAGTTACCTCATAGTGAGTTTAACCTTAGCTATACCCAGTATGATCTTGGGAGAAACAGCTTTAAGCTTTCTTCATTTGGGACTTCGTCCCCCGGTAGTTAGTTGGGGTACCTTGCTTCAGGATGCACAGAATATGCGCACAGTTGCTCTTAATTCCTGGCTCCTCATCCCTGGCCTTTTTGTCATCATCGCTGTTTTAGCCTTTAACTTCTTAGGAGATGGCCTGCGTGATGCGGCTGATCCTTATAAGTAAAGGGGATATGAGGGGTGAAAGATGAGAATAATCTCTTATTGGAAGTGAAGAACCTCCTTTAATTGAGATAAGTGAGATGTTATCTTTACACATAGTATTTGACAGATAATAATTTCTGAATAATATTAATATAGAGGGATGATTTTTATGGAAAAGGAAAACAAAAATAAACTTTTAGAGGTTAGATCGCTAAAGAAATATTTCCCTATCGAGAAGGGATTTTGGAGGAATGTAGCTGGCTATGTAAGGGCAGTTGATGGGATTAATCTCTATATCTCGGAGGGAGAGACCCTGGGATTAGTAGGTGAGTCAGGTTGTGGTAAGACCACCGCGGGTAGATGCATCTTAAGGGCAATAGAGCCTACCGAGGGGGAGATTTTCTTTAAACTAGATAGTGATAAGGAAGTGGATATTACTAAGTTGGATAAGAAAGAGATCAGACTGATTAGAAAAAATATGCAGATGATATTTCAAGATCCCTACTCCTCTTTGGATCCTCGAATGACAGTATTAGATATCATAGGGGAACCATTACGAGTTAATAAGATCGCTAAAGGCAGGGAGTTGGAGGAGAAAGTTAAAGATTTAGTTCAAAGAGTGGGATTAAATGTAAAGCACCTGAAGCGCTATCCTCATGCCTTTAGTGGTGGACAAAGACAACGTATCGGGGTAGCTAGAGCGTTGGCTCCCCATCCTAAATTCATTGTAGCTGATGAGCCAGTTTCCGCTCTTGATGTCTCTGTCCAGGCTCAGATTCTAAACCTTCTGCAAGATCTACAGAAGGAGTTTGATCTGACTTATCTATTTATCTCCCACGACCTGAGTGTAGTTGAGCATATCTCTGATAGGGTAGCGGTAATGTATGTGGGGAAGATAGTGGAGATGGCGGAAACAGAGGAACTCTTTCTTAACCCTAAGCATCCTTATACAGAAGCACTTCTATCCGCTGTGCCTAAGCCAGATCCTCGTCTGAAAATGGAGCAAATCATTCTAGCCGGTGAAGTGGCTAATCCAGCTAATCCCCCCTCAGGTTGTTATTTTCATCCTCGATGTAGATATGCTCAAGATATATGTGAAGTTGAGGAACCTGAATGGAGAGAAGTTGCTCCTGGGCATTACGTTAGTTGTCATTTTGCCGATGAGCTTAGCCTTGAGGGGGTACCTGAATAGATGTTAAGGTTTTCTCTTATCTTTTTAGGTTTTATAGCTTGCTTCACCCTAA
Source organism: uncultured bacterium (assembly GCA_964609495.1). Lineage (GTDB taxonomy): Bacteria > CAZSTA01 > CAZSTA01 > CAZSTA01 > CAZSTA01 > CAZSTA01. The sequence goes on from CAZSTA010000162.1 coordinate 2,361, forward strand.
TCCTCCGAGGGACCGTCTTGTTAATGGGTAAATTTGTAGGTAAGTATGTAGAGGAAAAACATCGAGCAGCTGAGACGATTATTAATACGGGCAAGGTGCCTAAAAGCTGGACCTATAAATTGGAGGGAAGGATAGCTTCTTTGGAGAGAGCTTCGGAGGAGCCAGCAAAAATATATGAAATTCAGAAGAAGGCTAAGAGTTCTTATCTAAAGAGACTCGATCGTCTCATAAAGCACTTTAAAGAATCTCCCTTAATCGAGGATAAAGAAACTCGGGAGATGTTATTAGGCGAGCTTCGAGAAGTTCGCAATTTATGGGAGGAAAGCAGCTGGCAAGAAATTGTGGCTGGTTGAATTATGAAGAAAAATTTATTATATGTATTATGCTATGTGCTATGGTTTATCACAGTAGCTTTAGGACTTTATAATCTGCTCTCTATCAGAGGGCTATATCTGTTGATTCTAGAAGTGGGCGCACTTAAGGGCTCATTTAATCCTTGGGCTATCTCTGCAGCGGATAAGTTCGCTTTCCTCATCCTTGCTGTTATATTCCTTGCGTTCGTCATCTATTGTGAAAGTTATTATCGAGTTGGTGTTATCAAAAGCAAGCTATGGAGAAGATTTTCTTTAATCACAGGTGGGCAGTTCATTCTCCTTTTCCTCATTAATATCATACCAATTATCCTATATCATGAACTTTATACCTTGGGATATAATATCTTGGGATATAGTAATACCATTATTATCATTGTAGCAGAGTTTTTCGTGGGTATAATCCTTTTGTTCCTTGCTTTCCGTCCCCCACTAAAGGCTTAATCAGTAGCATCTTAGCTCTCCTCTGTATCTCACCCTGGTTCTGTCAAAAATTAGCTCTCTAAATTGAAGCTGAAGCTAGATTTTATATGGTCTCTTGACTACCCCCCCCACCTTTCATCGCACCAGTTCAGCAAATTTTCGACTTTTTTCATTCTATTTTTTACAGAGCCTTCACCCTACCATCAATCAGTAGAAATCATCTGTGTTCTTATCAGATATTAACCCCTTCCCAGTCCGATATTTTTCATACTTCCCTAGTAAGAAAAATTACTTGACATAATTGTCTAAATAAGTTATAATAAAGTGAACTGACCAGTCAGTATAAAATTAAGCGGAGGAGAAGAGCTTTGACCTGCGCTGAAGGGGAATACTGCGATAAGAAGGCTAAGAGAGAAAAGATATTAGAGACCTCTTCTGTTATCTTTTGCCAGCGCAATTATCATGAGGTTACTATGGATGAGATCGCGGCAACGGCGGGAGTAGCTAAGGGGACTCTGTATAATTACTTCGCTAGCAAGGAGGAGTTATATTTTGCTATTATCCGAGAGGGCCTGACCTCTTTAGCCGATACTCTGGAACAGGAGGTAAGAGAGGAACAAAGCGTTATAGGGAAGGTGAGACGTATTGTCAAACGCCTTCTGAAGTTTTTCTACAAGCATCGTTACTTTTTCGCTATATTACAGAAGGAAGAAGGGCAACTTAAGAGCAAGAACCGAATCGGTTGTGAAGAGAAATGGTGTCAAATTAGGTATCTTCTTAAGAGTGTATTACAGCAAGGGATGGATGAGGGAGTTTTCAAGCAAATTACTGCCGCGGCTACTGCTGATATGATTATGGGTATGGTCAGATCTTTAGTGCAACGTCGCATAGCCGAAAAGGTCTCTTGTCAAGAGGCGAATCTATTGCTAGGTGTTCTCTTTCATGGCCTACTAGAAACTATAGAGGATGAGATAAGACCAGGTGCTTAATATTTGCTGATATGCTGATCGGTATCTGTTTTGGTGCGGGTTGAGAGTAGATAAGCCTGCCCAATCCCAATTATTAGAAGGAGGTGAGCTATATGCTTATAGCTAAACGCACTTGCACTATGGAATGGCATTTCCTCGGAGAGGATAATATTCCGGCTTTATTATTCTATAGATCATCAGATAGCAAGAAGCCCCTCTTACTTCTCTTTCACGGACTGACTGGTCGGAAGGAAGGAGAACTCTTCTACGCCACGAGGTTGGCAGAGGAGGGATATCTCGTTGCGGCGATCGATGCTCGCCAACATGGAGATAGGGTTGATCTGGATTTCTGGAAGAAGGTGCATTATAATCTTCCCAAAGAAGTGGTCAAGATTGTAGTAGAGACAGCTCAGGATGTCCCCGCTATAATCGAGGCTTTGCTAGAGAGAGAAGACATCGATCCAGAACGGATCGGTATCGCTGGTGGATCGCTCGGAGGATTTATAACGATATTAGCAACAATGCTCGATAGGAGGTTGAAGGCAGCGGTCTCCATCGCTGGAGGAGTAATATCGGAGAACTCTTTCGATGAAACTGAGATATACGAATTACTCTGCTTAGAGAAGGATTTGGATAAACAGGTTGATGAGGAAATGAAGGAGTTGACAGCTAAGAATAATCCCTTCGCTCGCCTTGATAAGTTCTATCCCACCTCCCTGCTTATGGTGCACGGAGATATAGATAACATCGTTCCGTTGGAATCCCATCAGCGGTTATACGAGGCCTTGAAGCCTTATTATAAAGATGCTCCTGATAAGTTGAATCTTAAGATCTACCCAGGGGTAGATCACTCCATCGGTGCTCTGCCAGAGGCTATGGATGATATAGCTAAGTGGTTAAAGGAGCATTTATAGTATAATAGAATGATGACCTTGTAGCGAAGGAGGCGAACTCAGTGTTCACCAGAAAATATAGATGCCTCGATTGTGGCAAGAAATTCACGCTCTTCATCGAAGAAGTTCGCTCCAATAAAGCCGATGGTAATTGTCCTCGTTGTGGTGGTTATGAGCTAGAACCTGCTATCTCCTTCTGGGATAGATTGCGGGAGTTCCTGATCCTCTATAACTACACGTGAGGACTCGATTCAATGAATCGATAGGTTATCGAGATAATTTGTATAATATTGAAAAAAGGGAGGTTTCTCAATGGGAAGAAGTAAGCTTTACTTTGCGGATGCTAGATCCACAACTTGGGAGCATTGGTATAGCTTACCCTCTAAGTTAGAGGAATTGTTAGATCAAGCCGATATCTCTAAATATATAGAGAAAGGTGAGTATGTGGCAGTTAAGATACATCTCGGCTCGCCAGGAGCATTCCGAGTAATCAGACCCACCTTTGTCCGCCGGATCGTGGAGGCGATAAAGGCGGTGGGAGGAAAGCCCTTTATCGCTGAGACCACTCGTATCCCTGGTTTAGAATATCTCGAAGTGGCGACTATGAACGGATATACTCATCTGACCTGTGGTGCTCCGATCGTTATGGCCGATGGCATTTTCGGAAGGGATACGATCCAAGTCAAGGTCGATGATGCTCAGTTTATCAAGGAGATCGGAGTAGCGTCCGCAATATACGATGCGCCAGCTATGGTCGTTATCACTCATTGCAAGGGGCATGTGGCAAGCGGCTATGGCGGAGCGATAAAGAATATCGGTATGGGGGCTATAGGGGTGAGAACAAGGGATAATCAGACTAACCGAGGTCTTGTTCACAGCACCGAGAATAGGCCGCCCTCCTGGGATAGAGATAAATGTAGTTGGTGTCGCAGTTGCGAGGAGGTATGTCCGAAGGATGCGATCTCTATCGATGTGGATGAGGAGATATGGGAGGTAAGCGATGAACTTTGCGATAGGTGTGGACGTTGCGTGCGGGTATGTCCAGAGGGCGCTTTAGAATTGCCGATGTCGGATGAGCTATTCGCTCAAGGTCTAGCAGAGTCTGCTAAGGCGGCTTTAAGCACCTTTAAGCCGGGCAAGATATTGTATGTGAATTTCTTGACTGAGATCCAGCCTGAGTGCGATTGTATGCCCATCGCTGATGCTCCTGTAGTCCAGGATCAGGGTATCTTAGTAGGAGATGATATCGTAGCGATCGATCAAGCCTCGCTCGATATGATCAATGAGGCTGAACCTCTTCCCCAATCCAAGGGTGTGGAACAGGGAAAGGAGAAACCCGGCGATATCTTCTGGGGCATTAATCATAAGAGATCGCAGTTACATGTTGATGCGGCGTCCGCTCTAGGGCTGGGTAATAAGGAGTATGAAATCATTAAAATCGAGAGGAAGAGGAATCCTGAAGAGCAGTAAATGAAATTTTATAGGCAGGAGGTGAACAGTATGGCTGAGGAGGAAACGAAAATAACTCTGGATATGACTATCGAGGAGGTAGTTAGAGAATATCCTCAAACCGTCCCCGTATTCTTCAAGCATGGGTTGGCTTGTGCAGGTTGTCATGCGGCTAGATTCGAGAATATACAGCAGGGAGCGATGGCGCATGGCATTGTAGTTGAGAGATTGCTTGAGGATCTGAATAAGGTTGTGGCAGGCTCGATTTAAATTTAAGCCTTAGCCTCAATCAAGGAGCACCGTTATCAAACTTTTAGCTCAGGAGGTTTGTGGAGTTCCTAATGATCAGGCGTCGGGTTTCTGCCCCGACGCCATAGAGACATAGAAATGCTATCGCTAATCAATTCAACGTTGTCTTCAACTGGGATATGGGAGCGGCTTTTAACTTCATCCTGCTGGCTATATCGGTAATTATCTAGCTATCTTCGCTAGAGTTATCGATCTAGATCAGCTCAAGGGTGTGAGGATGTGATGAAGTCTGATGAAGTAAATTTAGCTTACAGCGGGAAATTGAGTCCTAAATACGAGTTGAAGGATATAATAGGGGATTTTCAAGATATAGCCGAGGTTAGCGGATATAAGTATGAGATAATCGATAAGGTTGTTGGTTACTCGCTTCCGCTCTGGATGATAATGAATCCTAAAGCGGTGTATTGGAAGAAGCCCTATATCTCCTGTGAGGATGTAGTAAGGGAGATAGCTAGCAGAGCGGGTATCCTGAATGTGCAAGAGAAGCCCCATAGCAGATTATGTAAATCTCTGCTAAATATAACTTTCCCCCAAAGAGGGATATATATCTGGATAGATGAAAAAGCAGATCCTCTTCGCTTAGTATTTGGAAATGATGATCGGCTCGAGGAAGCTATAGAGCAACGAGATCCCGATATCCCCGATCTCCTTTATATTAGATCGACTTATCGTTTAAACATCAAAACTTACTTGGTAGAAGGAGAGATCAGTTCTATACATAAGCGAATCTGTAAGATGTTGAGATATGCGGAGAAACATTATTTTGAAGGGGGATTGAATATCTGCGATGAGAGCGGGTTTTATTATTCCCTTTCCCTCAATTAAATAAATTTCCACAGACTCTCATCTGCCGCGGGATAAGAACCTAAGATCTTCATCAAAGACGCAGTCCTCAATAATTCGAAGAGGGCGTCTTTACATTCGGAATCGTCGGAATGTCCCTCGAAGTCGAGGTAGTAGATGTATCTCCAAGGCCTCAGACGGCTAGGGCGAGATTCCAGCTTTGTTAAGTTTATATTGCGTCTAGCAAAGGCCCCCAAGCTCTTATAAAGTGCTCCTGGAACATTGCGAGTCGAGAAGAGAATGGAGGTTTTATTTTTCTCAGCAGGTGGAGCTGGTTCTTCGCTTAAGATGAAGAAGCGAGTATAGTTCTGGTGATGACTCTCTATTCCCTCCTGAAGAATCTTCAGTCCATATATAGCCGCCGCTCTCTCATTAGCTATAGCGGCCGCATCTTTTAATCCTTTCTCGGCAACCATCTTAGCGCTTCCCGCGGTATCATAGGTAGATATCACCTCCCAGTCGGAGTGGCGACGGAGATACCCTTGGCACTGAGCTAAGGCTTGAGGATGAGAATACACAGTTTTTATCTCGCTCAGTTGCACCGAGGGATCAGCCATAAGGCAGTGGACCACCCTCAGATAGGCTTCTCCTACGATCTGGAGATCAAAGTCTAACAAGAGATCGTAAGTCTGATTGATGCTTCCTGCTTGAGAGTTCTCCGCAGGAACGATTCCATATCCAGTATCACCATTCGTGACGCTCTCGAAGACCTCATAAATGCTCGCACAGGGCTTAACTTGAAGGTCGCTTCCGAAAAATGATATCGCGGCGTCCTCGCTAAAAGCGCCTCTCTCTCCCTGAAAAGCTACACTTATTATCTTATCTTCTGACATCGATTACTCTCCTCTTTATTCAACTGATTATTGTAAAGATTGTATTATATTATCTTCTATTTGTCAAGAATTATCAAGAAATTCGAAGCATGTAAAACTTTGTGCTGAGGAATGTGATTCTCCCCCCTCACCCTGGGCCTCTCCCACAAGGGGAGAGGGGACATCGAGATAAGCTCGATCTATTTAGTTCCCCCTCCCTCTTGGTTTTTGAACTTATAATCGGGGGTATCATATTCTTAGTTCTTCGTTAGGGAG
>CAZSTA010000163.1:0-8692 GCA_964609495.1 uncultured bacterium
CAGAGTTAAGTCCCTTCTCCGTCCTCTTTTTATCTATGATCAGCATAACCTCCTGATCTAGAGCAACTGGATCGGTGCCCACTATGATTTGATTGTTGACCCACTGAGGATATCCCCCAGGTCCTCCCGTGTAGATACCCAACAGCGCATCGCATATTATCAGCTTTGTTTTATCCTTGATATGTGGCTCTGAATTGACGATAGGTATATAGGGATCGCAGTTATTTCGATGCAAGCTACCGGGATTATCGACTGTGCCATAGTGATTCTTCATGCTGGCTGTGACTCCCGCGGTATCGTGATCTTTAACGAGAGGCACGTTTATTAGATAATCACACTCCTTGGTGAGGATGCTACTCAAGAAGGAATTGATCTCGGGAACACGGTAGCTTTTATCATAGCCGAAGCCATCCGTATCGGTGCTGATGTAACGAACGCCCTTGTCAGAGGTGTTCATCTCATAGCCAGCACTTATCATCTCCCAATTATACCTATCCCAAACGATTACATTATTCTCGTTGACTCCTATCTCCTTCAATCCCGCCACTATCGTGGTTATCACCTCGGGATGGCTGGAGAGGTGGCGATTAATACAATTCACCTTAATCCCGATTACATCCTTCGAGGTTAAATCGGGGAATATAGCCTCCCAGCTCTCCGCTACGGTAGATTTCCCAGTGAAACTCTTCATAGCTTCATTTAACATCGTCTGAACAGTGGGAATATCGATATTTCCATCCTCATCGGCGGCTTTGGAATGCGTAGCGAAAACTATCTTGGACTTTGGCTCATCCGCCCTCGTCTCCATAGAATTCAACAATAGAGAGGAAGTTGATAGAGCAGCAACTCCCATCGCGCTCTTCTTAAGGAACTCCCTTCGACTGAGCTTATCAGTCATAACTGATCCCTCCTAAAGTTATGGATAATTGAGTCCATTTAGCTTTTGGATCAACTATTGTTGTTCTTCACGATCATTCTCTTTTATCCTCTGAGATATAGATTCGGCGAATAATATAACAGCCTCTTTTGCCTCATCCTCCTTAGAATCGATCGCAATTCGGATGAAGAATTCATCCTGCCAGAATTCTAACAGATAAACACCGATAAGTTTTTCGTCCTTCCTAGCTCCATCTCCTAGCTTCTCTATAGGGGTCGGATTCGCTATAGGGGCATCAACGAAGAGAGTTTCTGCTTGCTCCTTACTCCCCATCTGGTAGATCTCTAAGGTAAGCCACATATTAGAAGGAGAGTGCTGATAATCTTGGAAGAGGACTACCTTCGCTCCATGATCGACATAGAAGGGGGCAGCACCATCTATCTGATTCATTAGGCAGTCCGGATCTTCACATTTGATATAATCCCCTTCTCTAGCCCATCCTTCAAATTGTTCATTTGTAGGAAGGAGATCCACTATTGAGATCTCCCCCGATAAAGCGATTGGTGAATAGAAGACTAAACTAATACTTAGAATTATCATCAGCATCGTTCGTTCAGCCGAAATGCGATCTCTCATTCCCTCACCCCTCTTTTGGCATAAAATTCATCTCGTTGCGGAACAAAATGTGACCTGCCTTTACGGAGAGCCGCTGTTAACCAACCCGAAAGGCAAGCGACCGCAAAGTTCGCCCGCCCTCACCGCGCCAATAGCAAAAATGTCCGTTCAGTTGAAGGTATTATGAAGTTGTTCCTTTAACAGGCTCGATGCCCAGCACATATCTATTCATCCAGTCGAGAAGCACCTCGTTCTGAACTCGGCGAACGATCGGTGCTCCTGTGATTGATCCACTGTGGGAACTTCCCGGAAAGCGCACCATCTCCACGGGGCAGCTGCTTGCTTTGAGTGCAGCGTAAAATTGCTCCGCCTGTTCTGCCGGACAGCAATAGTCGGCCTCACCCTGCAAAAGCAAGGTGGGTGTCTTGCAGCGATGGGCATAGGTAATTGGTGAGCAGCGCCGATACACCTCAGGTATTTCGTGCGGCAACCCACCCAATTTCTCAACTGCGTACCGAGGGCCGATATCGCTGACACCGTAGAAACTGACATAGTTGATGACTGGGTTCTCCGGAACTGCTGCTTTGAAACGATCCGTCTGCTCCGTGATCCAGCATGTCATGTAACCACCGTAGGACAGTCCGCAGCATCCAAGGCGATTCGGGTCGGCAATGCCCTTCTCGATCGCGAAATCAACGCCGGCTATCAGGTCTTTGTATTCCAGGTTGCCCAAGTCACCATTGATCTGGGTAGCAAACTCATCCCCATAACCGCTCGATCCCCGGTAATTGATGAACAATACCGCATAACCCGCACCGGCCAACATTTGAAAGTCAAAGGAAAAAATGTGACCAAAGCCAGCATATGGCCCACCATGGATGTATAAGATGGTCGGATAAGGCGCTTCACCGATGCAAGGCTTGAGGATCCAGCCTTCAACCGGTACCCCATCAGGAGCAGGAAATAACAGATGCTCAATGGTGGGGAGAGCCCTCTCTGCAAGTAGGTCGGCGTTGAGATGTGTGAGTTGTCGCTCGTTGGTCCCATCCATTTCGGCGAGGAAAAGATCCACAGGATTCTCGAGAGTGCTGCTGGCGAATAGCAGATGTCTATCATCCGTGTCCAGCAGGAGGCAGGTTCGCTCCCCCACCACCACTGGATCCCAGGATTCAGGTCCTGTCAGGGTAACACGATAGATCTGAATCGTTCCACCATCTTGAACTTGCACATAGGCTGTCTTGCCATCCCTTGTTAGAAGAATTTTGGGAGCAAAAAATAAGCTTTCCCAGAATGTCGGCATATCGGGCTGCAAGCCGCTACCCACCCCAAATTTGAGGCCTGCCGTGCGACATTCGGGCTCACCACCCTGTTTATCGATCACCCACAGGTCATCCTTGGAGCTAGCGAGGCGACCAAACAGTCTGCCAACGAATACGACTCGTTCGCCGTCTGGAAGCCAAGCAGCGGAGTTGGCATAACCCCAATCCCCAACAATTTCACGCACCTCTCCCTCCAGATTCACCACCCTGAGTCTGGGCAGAGAAACCTGGTGCGAGTCCGGAACCATCATCACCGTGTACAGGATCTCTTGTCCATCTGGGGACCAAAGCGGTGCGATGTTCTGACATTCGTCACTTGTCAATTGCTGGGGTTCTCCTCCTTGGGCAGGGATGACATAGATATCCTGAACCATGTTGTCAAGGTATCCCATCCCATCAAACCTGTAGATGCGGCGGGTAACCCGATAGGGCTTTTTCAGATCAAGTGGCTCAACCGCTGGCCCAGAGGTAAAAGCGATATACTTCCCATCGGGTGACCAGACAGGGCCATTATACTTCCCATCGGGTGACCGGCCACCACCCACACCCTGTTTCATAGCGGTTAAAGCCCGGGCTTCCCCACCATCCACAGAGATAAGGTAGATTTGGGGCTTATCCCCACGGGTCGAGAGGAAGGCAATCTGCTTGCCATCCGGTGACCACTGAGGATTCCAGTCGCGGGCAAGCCCTGCCGTGAGCTGGCGAGAGGAGCCAGTATCCAGGGACAGGAGCCAGAGGGTTAGATATTCCTCTTCCTTGTCAGGATCTACATGGGAAACAACATAAGCAACCGATTTGCCATCTGGAGAGAGCTTACCTTCCTGCAAGAACTTTAGTCGGAACAAATCATCCGGTTCAATTGTCTGGAGTTCTTTTGTCTTGTCCATATCATCATCCTCCTTTAGAGATATAATGGTTGAATAAGGGCGGGCGAATTTCAGTTCGCTCATATTCGCATAAGTTGCACTAGACTGATCTAATGAGCAAAGCACTTGGTGAATAGAGAGCTAAACTAATATTTAGAATTATCATCAGTATCGTTCGTTCAGCCGAAATGCGATCTCTCATTCCCTCACTCCTCTTTTGGCACAAAATTCATCTCGTTTATGGATATCCACCCTAATTGATCACTCGGTAATTTCACCAGGCACCACTGATCGAAATACTGTCCATTAACTATCACCAAATCGAGTAAATCTAAAGGGGCAGTATCCTTAATTGTATCAATTGTCTCCGAAGAGCGATTAGGTTCGCTATATACCTTGATCTCATCCTCTATCATCAAGGCTAGTCCTTCGGTTTCGATCTCTGGAGGTATCGGATCGATCTCGCCAGTAGCGTTATCATAATTATATCCCTTATAAAAGTGAAAATCGACCGAGATATCAAAGTTACCTTCCAACTCAGCTTTATCCTCGGGGAACTTTCCCTCACTTTGAGAGTGCATCATAAGAAAGCCTCTCATCGCGCTGATAAGGGCATCATCTCGATTGATATAGTCGATGGGAACGAGGGTTAGTGAGCGAGGATACTCCTCCCTTAATCTAGTATATATTCGAAGGGTATTTAAGATCTTCTCAGATAACTCGAATGATTCCGTAGATGATTTAATCCCAATATCGATCTCCAGGGTAAGATTCGAATTTAAACTATGCAGGCTCATCGCAACTATTCGTCCTTTCTCTATATCGAAGGCGTTTTCTCCTGTGCTTTTTAGATCAGCTTGATAACCATCTATCTCGGCCAATTTCCGAGGCTCTAACTCCTCTAGCTCGAAGTTCCACCAAGCTAGAGCTATCTCCTTACGGATATACTGCGGAAGAGGTAAGCCTATATTGTTTGCAGTTATTATAGAGACGAAGATATTCCTATCAGGGGATATCAAATCCGTATGATTAGGGTAGATGCTCTCTACCTTCCAACTGCTGGGGAATCGGATAGTGCAAGAGATATCATTCCCTCCGGAGAACTCGTAACTTCTCCACTCTTCATCACTAGCAAAGGTTATATTTAGTGAAGTTAAGATAACAGCCATTAAGATAAGCAATATAAACTTTTTAGACATATTTCTACTCCTCCTTCGCCATCGAATTATATATTAGTATAACATAGCTCGATTTTTATTTCAAATTTTTCTCACTTCTATCAATTTTAGAATGTTTTGACATACACATCTTTAAGTGATATAATATATGTAGAATATTCAGTGAGGATATAGCATAAAGTATATTGAGGGTGTTGCTAGTAGGATTTTCTCAATTGATAAAAGGAGGATTATAGATGAAGCTCTTTAGAAGATGCTTAATATTGTTTTTTCTGATATTCATCTTCACTATGTGGAGATGTGCCACCAACCTAGAGAACACTGAAGCTCAAAATCTGGTAAGAGGCCCTTATCTACAATCTGTAACTGAAAGCTCAATTGTGATCTGTTGGGAAACCGATATAGCTGGATATGGTCAGTTAGAACACGGTTTAACTGATAGCTATGGTTATATCGCCAGACCTTCCGAGATAAGCAAGAGATATGAGATCACCCTAACTGATCTCGAACCCTATACCACCTATCACTATCGAATTAGAGGCAATGAAAAGATATTAACTGAGGATAGCACCTTCAAAACTTCTGCTTCATCCGAACAAACATCCTTTAACTTCGTAGCCTATGGGGATACGCGTAGAGTATCAGGTCTCCCAGCTTTCTTAGCTGTTATCGATCATCGAGAGGTAGCTAACTTAATAAGCTCGCTTAATCCAGATTTCTACCTTCATACTGGCGATCTTGTGAACAATGGTCTTTCTCTGGCGGAGTGGAACGAGTTCTTCGAGATAGAGGGAAAAGTTTTAAAAAAGATGCCCCTCTTTCCCACACTCGGCAATCATGAGAGGAATAGCTCCCTCTACTTCGATCTTTTCCACCTTCCTAACAACGAGAGATGGTATTCCTTCGACTATGGAAATGCACATTTCGTTTGCCTCCAGGTAGATGGATATGCAAGGTTCGATCGAGAAAGCGAGCAGTATAAATGGCTGAAGAGCGACCTTGCTAAAACGAATAAATTATGGAAATTTGTCTTCTTTCACTTGCCCGTTTACAGCTCTGGGCCTCATGGTTGCTCCGAGAAGATGATAAGAGATGTTCGAGAGATTTTAAAACCCATTTTCGAGCAATATGGAGTTGATATCGTCCTTAGTGGTCATGATCATACCTATGAGAGAAGCCTGGTAAATGGCGTAAACTATATTGTTACCGGAGGTGGAGGGGCGGAGTTATATAGTTCGAAGTGCGATAATAAGTATCAAGTTCACTTCGAAAAGGTGCATCATTGTGTCTTAATCTCGATAGAGGGCAATTCGCTGACCTGTGTAGGAATTAGACCCGATGGGACAAGATTTGATCTTTTCAATTTGGTGAAATGAATAAGGGGATAATATGATTGGAGGAGTCAGATGCCATTGTTACAGGAGAAGGCGATAGTGCTTGATCCAAAGGATAATGTGGCTACCGCCAAAGTTGAGATAAAAGCTGGAGCGGTCATAATTGGAGATGAGGGAAGAGAGATCAAGATACTGGAGGATATACCTTTTGCTCATAAATTCGCTTTAGAGGATATACCCTCTGGAGAACCGATCATAAAGTATGGTCAAACGATCGGAAGAGCTATACAGGATATTAAAGTCGGGGAGTTGATCCATATTCATAACTTAGAGAGTCTTAGAGGTAGAGGGGATAAGAAGATTATAACTTCTTAGAAAGGAAATAAGGGAGATGGATTTGAAGGGATTTATAAGACCTGATGGCTCCATAGGATTTCGCAACCATCTGCTTGTTCTTCCCTCAGTTGCTTGTTCCACCCATGTGGCGAGTATGATCGGGAAGCATCACAAGGACGTCGTCTCGATCATCCATCAGCATGGGTGCGCCCAGGTAGGGGAGGATAGGGAGCAGACTGCTCGAACTCTGATCGGGATCGGTCGGAATCCGAATGTAGGAGCGGTATTAGTCGTCGGATTGGGATGCGAGACTATATCGGCTAAGTATATAGCGGAGGAGATAGCTAGCACTGGAAAGCCGGTGGAGATGGTAATTGTTCAGGAGGCGGGAGGAACTGGAAGGGCAACTGAATTGGGAAACAATAAAGTTCGCTTATTATTAGAAGATATAACAAGTCTTGAGAGAGAGCCAGTCGGATGGGAAGCGGTGATCCTAGGGACTAAGTGCGGTGGGTCCGATGCTTGCTCCGGATTATCGGCTAATCCCGCCGTGGGCTTTGTCTCCGATCGCGTAGTTGAGGCAGGAGGAACAGTTATCTTAGCGGAGACAACAGAGTTTATCGGTGCCGAGCATCTTTTAATGGAACGCGCGGCGAATGAAGAGATCGGAAGAGAGATAGAGAAGATAGTGACTAAGGTTGAGCAAAGGGCGTTCTCGTTGGGAGTGGATATCAGAGGAGCTAATCCTACTCCGGGCAATATCGAAGGTGGGATCACCACCATTGAGGAGAAATCCCTAGGGTGTATTCGCAAGGGAGGAACTACCCCTATTAATGAAGTATTAAGATACGCTCAGAAGCCTACTAAAAGAGGATTAGTGGTTATGGATACCCCTGGTAATGATGTGGAAACAGTCACCGGTATAACTGCTGGAGGTGCTCAAGTCGTGATCTTTACCACCGGTCGGGGAACTCCGCTCGGCTCTCCCATCGCTCCAGTGATAAAAGTAGCTACTAATACTCAGATGTATGAGCGGATGAAGGATAATATGGATATTAACGCCGGAACTATCATAGATGGAATGGATACTATAGAGCAGGTGGGGAATGAAATCTGGAATAAACTCATAGCTGTGCTTAACGGAGAGGAGACAAGGACTGAGTATTGGGGGCATCGCGAGTTCGGCATAAATAGGCTTAGCTCTTCCTTCTAAATTGAAGAGGTTGAATTTGGTTATGAATATCAAGGGAAGTATATTAGGGATTGCTCTATCCTCTGGTGAAGCAAGAGATAACGATTACAAAAATAGGTGAATATCATTCCTTGCTCTCAGGAATCTTCTTCGGACTTTCATTTTCAGAGTTTGTGAATTAGAAAGGGATATAACAAAGATGTAGAGATAATTAAGAAGGGGAAAGCAATGAGATGCCCATCTTGTAATTTTGATAATAGCCCCGGAGCAAGATTCTGTGAGAACTGCGGGGAGGCATTATTTAAAACTATTGATATTGCCCTTGGGTCTGAATCTGGCTCTTTTTTTGAGCGTAAGCGTGAACTGAAGCATATATTCTTAAGCTATAGCCATGAAGATATAGACTTTATGCGCCGCTTGAGAGCTGACCTGCGTGCCGAAGGACTAGACGTATGGACTGACAAACAAAGGCTGGAGCCAGGTACCCAAATGTGGAGTGAAATCGAGAAGGCGATAGAGAGTGCGGGCTGCATGGTGGTAATCCTTTCGCCTGATGCTAAGCAATCAGTATCGGTTAAACGAGAATTGATCTACGCGGAGACGTTTGGCGTTCGTATCTTCCCAGTGCTGGCGCGTGGAAATAAGCGCAACGCAGTTCCCATCACGTTGAGCGATATACTGTGGGTTGATGCGCGCCGTGATAGTGATTATAAAGAGGCGGTGCAGATTCTCTTTGCTGCGCTGTGTAGATACCTGAATGGGAAAAGCTAAGTTTAGGTGGTTAAGTAGTCTCAAAAAAGTTTCTAGCTATTTCGTCTGAGATGTTCAAGAGCAAATTAGGTCTTGAACTCGCCTTAAATAAAGGGATTTTTTGCTTTGAACAAAACTCAAGGTTCAAAAGTTTCCTTTATACCCTCCCCTAACCCCTCCCGTCTTGGTTCTTGCTGAATTAATAAGGTTATCAAAGAATCTTGT
>CAZSTA010000164.1:0-8633 GCA_964609495.1 uncultured bacterium
ATTAAGTTATGAGATCATACTGGTTATGGGCATATAGATTGCTAATAGTAGTGCTACTTCTCTTCAGCTTCACATTTATACTTCCCGATTCAACCTCGGCTGATGGAGCATTCTTCTCTGGATATTACCAGGACGTAATTGAACCAGCTCAGAAAGCTGTGATCGTATATGATGACAACATAGAGAAGCTGATCATTCAAGTGAAATTCGAGGGCAAAGTTACGGATTTCGCTTGGGTGGTCCCAGTTCCCAACTATCCGGGTGTCGAAGAGGCAGAAAAGGTTTTATTCGCGGAATTATCGAATCTAACTAGCCCTCCGACAAATTACGGAGATATACACTACGGATGTGGATGCATAGCTGAAGGAGACAGACTCGCCCCTAAAGAAGGAGGAGTTGACATCTGGGAGGAGAAACGAGTCGGAAACTACTCGGTAACTATCCTGAGCGCAGATGACTCTCAAGCCTTGATAAACTGGCTTGGGGATAATGGTTATGTTTTTCCCGATACCGCGCAAAGCATTGTGGAATACTACGTTAAAAATAACTGGTTCTTCGTGGCGATGAAAATAGATGCTTCAACCATCGAGGTAGATGAAACAGGTCGCATATATGGAGCAATCGAGCCAGTTCGCTTAAGCTTCACCTCGGATACCATAATTTACCCTATGAAGCTCTCCTCTTTAAGCGCTGCCGAGACTCAAAATGAGATATTGCTTTATATCTTCGCCGATTATCGCGTCTATCTATCCGAAGCTCATCTCGAATATGCGCAGTGGGTAGAGGGGGAAGAACTAGGAGGAGAATATCCCGCCTTAGCGAAGATAGTTGATCGCAAAATGTTTCTATCTAAGCTGAGAATTTTTCTCTCCGCTGAGGAAATGAATTACGATCTTCTATTATACTCAGCATCGAATAACAAAGAATATCTTCAATCAGCCGCACTATCTCCTAGTCCTATCAATCAATTTCTCCTCATCATTGGCGTTGCCTTAGCACTTATCTACGGAAGGAGGATAAAAGGAAGAAAGTAACTCCCCTCAAAGCTCATATTAAGAAATAAGCGGTCGAGATTCTTCGACCGCTATGCTCCGATCTTCTATAAGTAATCTATATTAATATTCTTCCTCAATCATGCCCGGTCCTTGCATCATCATACCTTGCATCAAAAAAGGAGCTAATCCCTGTATGATATCGCTCAGAGGAGCAAGGGGACCTGGCTGAACGGGAAGTATTTTAGCTTCCCCCTCAGATATGACGAGAAAAGCGATAGGGGTTATCATACCGCCGCCACCGCCGCCTCCACCTTCCTCTCCTCCTATCTCACTGCCACCAGCTCCAAAACCAAAGCCAAAGCCGATGCTAGCTACTGGAATAATGGTCATTCCATCAGCTTCAATAGGAGTCCCGAAAGCGGTATCCACCTTAAGAGTATCCTTTATCTGGCTTGTAATTGCCTCAAGCATTTTGCTGCTTATCCCCTCTTCCGCGTAAGCGACGCTTGTGAGCAAAGCGAGAACCCCGATTAACGTCGAGATCAATAAAGCTCTTTTCACCGAATATCCCTCCTTAATACAATAGTTTTTCTAATTCTTCTTGAGCTTTCTCGTTCATTGGATCCAATTCTAACACTTTTTCAAATTCAACTATTGCCTCTACCTCATCCCCTTTCTTCTCATAAGCTATCCCTAACCAGTAATGAGCTTCAACATTATCCGGCTCCATTTTCAGGACAGATGAGAGATCCTCTATAGCTCCTCTTGTATCCCCTACAACTGGAGGAAAGGTGAGGCGCATTTTACCTCTCTCCAACAGAGCCCTAGTATTCTTAGGATTCAGTCCGATAGCTATCTCTAATTCTCTAGCTGATCCCATCCCATAAGATAGCTTAGAACTCATATCGGAAACCCCTTTTGATAATTCCAAGAAAGCTATTGCTAACCAGGTATGAGCATCTGAACTGAGGGGATCTAATCTGATGGCTATCTTGAACCCCTTTATAGCCTCCTCTAAATCGTCTCTTCGGAGGAGAATCCTACTTAGTCGTATGGCTAGATCCACGACTCTTGGAGCTACATCCTCCCCTATTCTCTTTATCTCCTCCCCTTCCTCCTTACCATAGGAGAGGAACTTTTCAATAGCTTTAGCCATAATCTCTTTTCTCTCCACGGGAAAGGACTTTATCCTTCCCTCGGATACGATCATAAAGACTGGAGCTTCAGCTCTTACCCCTTGCTCAGATATCTCTTCGTCCGAAGCTAACCCAAATAAAACAATAGACACCGGAATGATGTCAACTCCTTGACTGTTGGTGATCCTGTAACCAATAGCTTCGTCGGGGGTAAGCGTCCTCTCCATAAGCTCATCCAGAAGTTTATGAACATCGGATTCATCCGTTGCTAGAACTGGCGAGATAGCTGAAATTAGAATAGCAACTGAAATTAGGGTTGAGAATAGAACTTTTATCTTCGTTTTAATATCCCCCCTTTCCCAATAAAATTTTTGAGATATCCGTCATATCCTCTTAAAATCATAAAATTTTACTTGATAAGTCCCCAAAAGTTCAGTATAATAATAAAAACTTATGTTTAATTAGATTATACTATAATTATAGTTAGAAATCAAGAAAAATTAAGCATAATTTTGCTAAAAAGCGAGGAATTTTGGAAAGGAGCTCAGATATAGTGAAGAATTGGGATATGAATAAAATAAATCTTGCTATCATTGGTTGTGGAGCAATAGCTGATGTTCACGCTGAGAATGTATTGTCTATGTCGGATAGAGTAAATCTTTCCGCAGTAGTGGATATCGATGAGGAAGTAGCACAAAGAAAAGCTCTCCTCTGGCGAGTAAAGGACTACTATACCGACTATCGAGAAGTTCTCAAAAGAGATGATATTACCGCGGTTGATATATGTCTTCCTCATTATCTTCATAAGCCAGTGACCATTGAGTCAGCCGAGGCTGGGAAACATATCCTCTGTGAGAAGCCGATAGCCAACACTCTTGAGGAAGCAGAGGCTATGATCGAAGCCGCTCGTGAATCTGGAGTGAAGTTGATGATCGCTGAAGTGGTATGTTACAATCCCTTATATCATCAGATCAAAGAATTAATCGAGCGAGGATATGTAGGGGAGATATTTATGATTAGGATGACGAGAGAACATGAGATGCACCAATACTTGAGAGAGCGACCTTGGTTCTTGGATAAGAGGAAAGCTGGAGGAGGTATTATGATGGCTGGTGGAGTGCATGATATTGAGGTTATGCGAATGCTTGCGGGAGAGATAACGAGTGTCTATTCTCGCCAAGCTAGAAAATCGCTCAAAGAGATGGAAGGAGATGACACTTCAGCCGCTATCTTCGAATTTGAGAATGGAGCTATCGGCACTTTAATTGAGAGCTTTTCGATCAAATGTCCGAAGACCGCTTTTAGATTATGGGTTCATGGCGATCTAGGGACGATAGCGATAATCAATCCAGGTGAGTTGACTTTATATAGCGATAAGATAAAGGAGTTCAAGGGTGAGATCAAGCTCGAGGTTGAGAGGGAGCCAGATCCGTTCTATAGCGAGATCGAACATTTTCTAGATTGTGTTCAGTATGATAGAGAGCCAAAGACCAACGGTGAAGCAGTTTTAAAGACGCTCAAGGTTATTATATCAGCCTATAGATCTATGGAGACTGGAGAGAGGATAATTGTATGATTAAGGATATCTCAAGGCAGAAGGAATTAATTCGGAAACTCAAGTCCCTTGCTTTGAAGGATCCTGATGTTGTAGGAGTAGCTGCTTATGGATCATTCACCAGAGGAGAACAGGATTACTGGTCCGATATCGAATTTTCAATATTCGTTCGAGAGGAGAAGATAGAGGACTTCAAAGAGAATTGGAAGGATTGGATTGGGCAGATAGATAGATTACTCGTGGCTTTTATAGCGTATGGCGAACATCAATGGGTAGTATTCGAGAATCTAGTTCGAGGGGAGTTCACCTTCTTCAAGGAAGCGGAGATGGGCATATATGATGCCCTGCCTATATCTATAATCTCTGTAGAATCGACAGTTCTAGTTGATAAAACCGAGGGAAGGGAACTAACCAAGATCTGTGAAAAGCTCGTTAATAAGCCGATAAATATCGATCAAGAAAAGGAGTTTGAGAGGATAACCTCGGAGTTTTGGTATCATTCCCTTTATGGATTAGGGCTCTTCAAGAGGAGAGAACTTTGGCACGCTCGTCAAATAATCGATATGATGAGGGTCTGGCTCATCCAATTGCTCAGACTTCGATGTGAATACGTTGAGGAACACTGGTTCTTGCCTTGGCGTCATATCGAAAGGGAATTCGATAAAGATACTTTAGCTAGATTAAATGCTACAGCTTCGGAATATGGAGAGGAGGAGATAGGATCATCCTTTAAGAGGATAGTTTCTTTCTTCCAAGATATAGCTTCTCCGCTAGCGGAGAAGAGAGGATGGGAATATCCCGAGGAATTAGCAGAAAGAGCTAGCAAGATGATTGCGAAACTTTGATAGTGTTGACTTCTCAAATCCAATACTATAATTTGTATGAACCAATGGTAATAGCTGAGGGGTGAGAAGGGATATGATCAAGGGGGAGAAGATCGTCTTACGTGCTTTTGAAAGAGAGGACCTTCCCAACTGTGTCCGCTGGTTTAACGATCCTGAAGTGGTTATATACTATGGTCGTTTTCGACCCCTATCAATGGCAGAAGAAGAGGAGTGGTATGAGGAGCAGTTAAAGGATAATAACCAGTTCATTTTTGCTATCGAGTTCGAGGGGAAACATATAGGAAACTGTGGCTTTTTCGATATCGATAGACCAAATCGTCAGGCTGAGCTTATTATCCTCATAGGAGAGAAGGATTATTGGGATAAAGGACTGGGAACTGATGCGGTAAATACGTTAGTGCGCTATGGCTTTGAACAGATGAACTTCCATCGTGTCTATCTTAAAATATTTGAGCCAAACGGGAGAGCTATCCGTTGTTATGAGAAATGCGGATTTGTTCACGAGGGGTTGGAGAGGGAATCTCAATTTCGCCATGGTCGTTATATGGATCTTGTGGTGATGAGCATCCTCGAACAAGAATTTAAAGCTGGACTACAAAGGGAAGGGGAGGGATAGATGATAGACGGAGAGAGAGTTCATCTGCGTGCTATTGAGAAGGATGATATCCCTCGATATTTTAAGTGGATAAACGATCTGGAGGTAATCGATTGCTTGGAATACTACCGTCCTCGACCTATGACTGAGATTGAGCTTTGGTTTAATGAGCAATTGAACAAAGATTCCACTCAAGCATTCGCTATAGAATTAAATGGGAAGCATATCGGTTTTTGTCAACTTGAATATATCAGGTGGCACAGTCGTCAAGCGGAGCTTTTCATCCTGATCGGAGCGAAGAAATATTGGAATAAAGGATTAGGAACCGACGCCGTCAAAGCTCTTCTAAATTATAGCTTCAGGGAACTTAATCTTCACCGTATCTATATGAGAATTATTGCCTCTAATAAGAGAGCTATTCGCTGTTGTGAGAAATGTGGATTTGTTAAGGAAGGGGTGGAAAGAGAGACAAGATTTCGCCATGGGCGATATATAGATGTCATCAGGCTGAGCATCCTCGAGCAGGAATTCTATTCCCTTAATGAAGATAGTGAGTCTCAATATGAGATTTAATAAGTAGCTCAAGTGGCTCATAAAAATAAAAAGGTGAGCTGTCATGACAGACAAAAAATTGCTCGACTATGTGTTAGAAGATAAACAAGACACTATATTGAATGATGGATTGGGTAAATACTTGAAGCTATGGATCGCTACCTGTAAACGATTTAAGGACTTCGTTTGCTGCTATAAAGACAAAATACGCAAGAAGATCAAAGGTATTAAGAAGGAGAAGGATGATGATGAGAGGAAGAGGAAGCTAGAGGATCTTAGATTCGAGTTAGAGATTCCATATCTTATTCTTCTCGATGATCGCTTCGAGGTCGAATATGAAAAGTATGGCACAAAAACTAAAGGTCCAGACTTTTCTGTCATCTTTAATAATCTCATCGAATTCAATATTGAAGTTACGCATTTTCGTGAACATTATTTGAACGAACGCTATAACAAATGGGAAGAGGAAGTTGAAAGTGAGATTAGAGCTATACCATCAAATTTCCATTTCATCCTAGATGTTAACCCAGTCAAACCCTACCTGATAATTCGATTGGAATCTGCAAAAGAAAAAATCATCCAATATATGAAGGATTTCAGCCAGGAGGTAGATCAAGAGGTAGATGAGATAGAATCTCCTATACCTGGTTTTGAAAGAGAGCTAAAGCTGACTCTGTTAAATAAAGCTAGGAAGGGTCAAACATACTTTCGTATCTTGAGATTTGAATTCCAAACCGGTAAAGAATATCTCAAATTGGGCAATGTTCTCTTTGGTAAGAAGGGTAAACTTAAACAGATGAGACCGGGGATGATCAATATACTTATCATTAATACCACAAGTGCTAACTATGATGAAATAGATATACAGGATGGACAGGATGAGATTGTCAAAATTCCATCCTGTAAGGATGAGAAGAGCTTTGTTGAAAAGGGATTTCGAGGGAGAAAAGATTTTCTTCAACATTGGAAGAGATTAAGCGGTATTTTGTCCAGATTATTCGGAGGTGAAAAAAGTCGGATTTTTTGGTGTAGTGAACAGGCTGATCACCAAATCCCAGAACCTATAAGACAATACTTAAAAGGAATGACCTCTCTATTCTAAATAATAGTTTTATGTACCACTTGAGAACTTTATAAATAGGTTACGATCAACATCCTGAAGGTCATTAAGAGAGTATATAATTGATACGAAGGTGATTAAAGTGGCGGACATTGAGAGATTAAAGGATCTAGCGGTGGATATAGCTTCTTTGGATATAAGGATCGATCTTGCTGAGAAGCATTTGGTAAAGCTAAAAGATGAACGCAATGAGATACTGCGACAACTTGAGCGGATCGTAGAAGAATTTAAAAGCGACGGGAATTATATAGAGGCG
The DNA here is from genome assembly GCA_964609495.1 of uncultured bacterium. Classification (GTDB taxonomy): domain Bacteria; phylum CAZSTA01; class CAZSTA01; order CAZSTA01; family CAZSTA01; genus CAZSTA01. The sequence continues at coordinate 7,055 of CAZSTA010000164.1, forward strand.
CTTGAGGTATTGGATAAGTACGGAGTGTCCTATCCGAGCGGAAGAGAAAAGGAAGAAGTCAAAGTTGAGGAGGAAATTAAACCTGTTACAGAGGCTAAGAAAAAGACAAAAAAGATTCAGGCTAAGAAGGTTAGGACTAAAGACGAAGATGACGGACAGCTAAGTTGGATATAATACGCTTTGATATAAGGAGAAACTAATCTCATTAAGAGAGAGGCTTAATTATGTTCCCTCTCCCCTCGTGGGAGAGGGATAGGGTGAGGGGAATTTATATTTTGAACTGATAATCTAAAAACTAATAATAGGAAGGTATTTTAGAGATGAATGATCAATTTCTTCGAGAAGCCATACTTCAAGAGAAACTGGATGACGAGAAGGTGAGATGTTACACCTGTGAGAGAAGATGCGTAATTGCTTCTGGTGATCTTGGCTTCTGCAAGACTAGAAAGAATATCGAAGGAAAACTTTGGACCACAACTTATGGTGATATTTCAGCTATTTCGATAAATCCTATTGAAAAGAAACCGCTCTATCACTTCTATCCGGGAAGCAAAGCTTTAACCGCGGGAAGTTGGGGATGTAACTCTACCTGTCCCTGGTGTCAGAATTGGGATATAACTAAATCCTTTACTAGACAGGGTAGCAAATATATGTCTCCTGAAAGGTTTATCTATCAAGCTATCGCTTCCGATTGTCAAGGCACTTCCATCAGCTTTAATGAGCCTACCCTCTCGCTGGAGTGGTCGCTGGATGTTTTTCGATTGGCTAAAGAGAAAGGGCTGTATAACACCTTCGTCACTAATGGCTATATGAGTTCTGAAGCCTTGCAGATGTTGATAGATAGCGGATTAGATGCGATGAATATTGATATTAAGGGAGATGCTGAGACCACACTTAAATATTGCGGATTACAGGTAGAAAAAGTTTGGAGGAATTCCGAAAAAGCCAAGGAAGCAGGTATTCATCTGGAGATATCCACCCTTATAATTCCCACGGTAAATGATGATGAGGAACAAATAGGGAAGATTGCGGAGAGAATATATAGGGATTTGGGAGCAGATACCCCCTGGCATTGTAATGGATACTATCCTGCCTACAATTTTAATCAACCGCCTACCTCTCTATCTTCTTTAGAGAGAGCTTGGGAGATAGGCAAGGAAGCAGGATTGAAATTCGTCTATATTGGCAATCTTCCCGGACATAAATACGAAAGCACCTTCTGCCCTCGATGTGGAGAACTACTGATCGAGAGATATAGGATGGAAGTGCTCAAGATCAGAGTCGGCGAAGGGAAATGTTTCAGATGCGGGGAGAAGATCCCAATTGTTATCTAAATAGCGAAGAATAGTCGGCATCTGCAAGAGAAGAGTTTACAGAGGAAGTCTAAGCATGTAAACTTTGTTTGTGCTAGCCAGATTTTAAGTAGCTTTTCGCTAGTGAGTTCGAGATATAAATCCCCCCTCACCCTATCCCTCTCCCACGAGGGGAGAGGGAACATCCAGATAAGCTGGCTCTCTTGATCTTCCCCTCCCTTTTGGTTTTTGAACTTATAATCGGGGGTATCATATTCTTAGTTCTT
>CAZSTA010000165.1:0-8470 GCA_964609495.1 uncultured bacterium
TCGGACTTAGGCTGGTCAATCAGGCTTGCAGTTTCCCCTACAAGCCCACGACCTTTAGTCGTGGGTCGTTGACCTTAATTTATATTTCTCATCTTTAGGAAAGATCAATTCGAATCTCGGCACTTCCTCATAATTATCAAAGTCATCCACAATAGTTAGAGGAACCACAGCCACGCCAGTTATAATGTCGCCTGCCTCAAGTCTTACCCCTTCGTTGAGTATCATATCAGCTACATCATTTAATAAAGCCGCTGATTTTTGATCTACCTGACGTATAACTAATTCCCTAAAGCCGAATTTATTCAGGCCATGAGTATGAGCCTCCGTCCTCCCGCTTCTAGGATAGAATACATAGTGGATGATAATCTCCTTCTCCACATCTATCCATTTCTGATCATCCATAATAATCCTCCATCCAATGAATTTAAAATATCTCCATCTCTCCCAATCAAACCCAAGATAGGCAATCAGTAGAGAGATCATAGACTTGAGTGAGATGACTGAGCTTACTTACCATCTTTATTGATCTAATTATATTTAATATATACTAAGAAGTCAAGGCTATTTTACCAGATTTAGGATAAATATCAGGAAGTTAAGCAGTTTCAAAAAGATAACTTATTATTCTTAGTTCTTCGCTAGCGAGTTCAAGACCCATCTCGAACATCTCCGACAGAATAGCCAGAAACTTTTTTGAAACGACTACTTAATTTTGTTTGACAAATAATTATATTTAAGTTAAAATTAAGGTTGAAAAGTTAATTTAGCCTGGAAGGGAATCTCAATTTATCGCTTGGAGAGCTTTATAAACCTAGGATAGGGATAAAAGGATTGTTAAAAAATGAAACTTTTTAGCTTAATTCCTATATTTATAGTTAGAATATCGAATTCCGTCAGAATCAGTTAAGATATTAAAATTAGGAGGGATAACAGAATGGGATTAATAGACAGAATCAAGACCCTGGTCAAGGCTAACTTAAATGATCTCATCAGCCGTGCTGAGGATCCTGAGAAGATCCTGAATCAAGCCCTGCAGGATATGCATCAGAATCTATACGAGGCTAGAATAGAGGTAACTAAGACTGCGGCTGAGGAGAAGAAGCTGGAGAGGGAATATCGAACCAATAAAGCTCTAGCCGAGGAATGGGAGAAAAAAGCTGAGTTAGCGGTTAAGAAGGGAGATGAGTCCCTGGCTAGAGAGGCGCTTCGCAGGAAGAGAGGATATGATAACCTAGCTGAGAGCTTCAAGGAGCAGTGGGAGGAGCAGAAGAAGATCGTCGCTTCCTTAAAAGTGCAACTAGCCGCGCTTGATGCCAAGATCGATGAGGCAGAGCGAAAGCGAAGGGTACTAATCGCTCGTCAGAAGAGAGCTGCTGCTCAGAAGGTCATACATGAGGCTATGGCTGAAGTAGCCGATACTACCGCCTTTGAAGCTATGGATAGGATGGAGGCGAAGGTATCCGATATAGAGGCTAGAGCTGAGGCGGCGGCAGAGATAAGCGTTGATGAGTTAGAGGACGAATTCGAGAAGATGGAAGAGGACAGCGAGATCGAAAATGAGTTGAAGAAGCTTAAAGCTAAGGTAGAAGATGAAGCCGCTTCCGAAGGATAGTTTATAGAATATGGCTTGAAATCCTTTAGGCTTTGGGCTAGGAGATTGATTTGCCACTTTATTGAATAAGCGTCAATGTTTACATAACTGTGTAGTATATAAATTCACTCTCTTGGGCCTTGACTCTCTTTCAATACTTTGGTATAATTAAGCTAGCCTCCACTTGAGTGTGACCACAGGGATTGGAGTTGTAGTTTTTAGCTCCAGTCCTTATTCTTTTAGGTAATAGACACCTCTAAACTTTGTCTTATCTCCCCCGAAATAAAGCTATGTTTTTGCCCTTAAAGGTATTTCCCTAAACTCCCCCTAGAATCAAGGAGCTATGACTTCTACCTTCCTAAATCAGCTCCTTGTTGGAGCAAAGTCTTCTGTAATAGAGGGACATCCAAGGAACGAGGGGTCGAACCAGTCTTAATGCATAGAGCGGCGGCTACTCCGGCCGCTTCTCCAGTAGCAGTGCAAACGGGCATTATGCGGGTAGAACCATAAGCGATGTGCGTGACGGATATATCTCTTCCTGCGACCAGTAAATTATCTATCATCTTGGGAACGAGACAGCGATAGGGTATATCGAACGATTCGCCTGGCTCTAGCTTCAATCCCGCTACTCCTCCCCCTCCACAGCCATCAGCGCAATGGATATCTATCTGGAATGCGCTTCTAGCGATCACATCAGGAAATTTTCGAGCGCTGAGGACATCCTCCCCAGTTAAGATATATTCCCCTATGATCCGCCTGCTCTCTCGAATCCCCACTTGAGTGGCGGTCGTCATAAGATAGGAGTTGGAGAAGCCGGGGATGTATTTCTTCAACACCCTCATCAAAGCCATAACTTGCTTTCTACTCTCTATCTCAGCATAAGTCAGATCTTCGATTTTAGTCGGATTCACCCATTCCACCTGGGTGGCATTTATGGATACTACTCCGGGAAGGGGAGTAACATCAATATATACGTTATAGATCGGCATATCCGTAGGGAAATCCCCATTCTTAACCGCAGTCTTGAAGATATCGCTGAATCCTCGGTGGAGATTCTCATAACGGAGATGGCGATTCTGATACTTCATCACCTTGTCCATATCCACATTTCCCACACGAAACATAAGGGTCATCGCTTGAGTTAGTTCATCTAAGCCCCTTCCTTGCTCAAAAGGGGCGCCTGCGGAAACCGCTATATCTCCATCGCCCGTAGCATCGATAACGATATCAGCGATAATAACATATCTACCAGCTTTCGTCTCGACCACAACCCCCTTTATAACTCCCTCCTTGACTATAGCCTCGGTCGCCAGAGTATGAAACATAAGTTTAACCCTGGCTTCCTCTACCATCTGATTTAGCACATATTTCAATATCTCTGGATCGAACTCATAAATCCCTAGCTCATACTTATTCTCAATAACCCCTCCCAATTGCCTCAACCTTCCAATTATCTCCAGAAAGATCCCCTTGATGATCTGCTCTCTACCTGCTTTGGAGGACATAAAGGGATATACTAAGCCCGCAGTCGCCATCCCTCCTAGAAATCCGTATCTTTCTACTAACGTTACCTCCACTCCATTGCGGGCCGCAGCCACCGCGGCGGCAGTTCCTGCTAACCCGCCTCCGATAACCGCTACCTGAGTCTCTATAACCCCGGCGATGCCCTCTTGTAATTCTATCTCCTCTAAACTATATCCCTCTTTTACAACTTCGGGAAGATAAGAGGCGGATACACCCTTTTTATCAGGGAAAAACTTCCTCTTCCGCTCACTATCCTCCTTCTCCTTAGCTCTTCTTATCTCAGGATTAGTCCCCTCCAATCTGATATTATCGAAGAAAAGGGTGTTAGAGCTTCGCATCTCCTTGAAGGTCTGCCAACAGCCGATCCTGATTATATTTTTGGTATCCATCCCCGCCGAAGTGAAGGAGGTGATGGGGATCTTAAGCTGATTCCATTTTCCAGGTATCAGATCGAATATCTGGGTTAAGGTAGTAGTTCCATCCTCGAATCTCAGATGCCACTTGATAAGATAAGATTGGGGATTATAAACATCCATCACGAAGCGATCATATTTAGACCAATCCTTATAGGGATAGCCTCTTTGGTGGTAATAGGAATATATTCCAGATCTCTTATCATCTTCGGAATATCCCTTGAAGAACTTTATCTTTAAGGAATGAGTCCCTTGCGTCCGGTGTTCTCCTGACCACTCCAGATAAGTATTCACCAGCATAGAGACGAAGTTCCCCACCTCCTCCTTCTCCTCGAAGTAGTTGAGTTCGGTGAGTATCCATTGGCTAGATTCTTGGCAATAGCCTAGCTCAATATCAGTTGTTGAGATATAGAAGACGGAAAGTAAAAAGCAGAAGATAAAAAATAGAGAGCAGAAAAATTTCGATCCCCAATCTCCGATTTTCACTATTTTGACCTCCAATTAAAGGGAACTTTTTTACCTTGATCTCTATTTGTGTAAGAGAGGTTGAGAGGAGAATCTCTCTCCCAATTGCCGGCAAAAGTTCCCTTTTACCTTACCTTCACAACAGATAGAGTATTATCCTTGCTATCGGATACATATACATATCTTCCATCAGGGGTAATCGCTACCTCCAAAGGATCACGACCAACAGGGACGGTTCTTATTACCCTTCGTCTCCTAGTGTCGATAATCATCAGTTTATCCTCCGAGATGCTAGTAGAATAAATATATCGATCATCAGGAGAGGTCGCTATTCCACAAGGTATCCCTCTAGTTCTTATAGTTCCGATAACTTCATCAGCCTGAGTATCAATTATAGATATCCTATCATCATTTATATTCGTTGCATAGAGATAACGACCATCAGAGGATATCGCTAAATTATAAGGATCACCGATGGTATTTACACTACCTATCACTTGATCTCGCTCGGTATCTATAACCCAAATTCTATCGCTATAGTAGTTACTGGCGTAAAGTTTCCCTCCCTCCGGGGTTATCTCCAAATCCTGAATATAATATCCAACCTTTATCTCCCTTTCCGCTACTTTATTTATAGTCGCCTCGTTTGCTGATATAACGGAGATAAAATCACTGCTATAATTTGCCACATATATCTTGCTCCCATCTGGTTTCACTGCGATCCCCGTGGGATAATAACCGACTCGGATCGTATTATCTACGATCCCCGTCTCCACATCTATAACCGATACGCTATCCCCTCCGTAGTTGGTTACATAGAGCCATTTACCATCGGGGGAAAGAGCTAAGCTATAGGGCATCTCTCCTACCTTGATTATATTAGTTATCGTGTTGGTTATAATATCTACAACAGATATCCTTCGCCCTCCATAATCAGCTACATATACCTCATCTGGGGAAGAGCCATCTCTCTCATAAGGATGGACAATTAATCCGGTGGGGCGAGAGCCAACTAATACTTTAGAGGAAGGAAGCTTCCCCTCCTCTACATCTAAAAGGGAATTTAATAGTTTCTCTAATTCTCCTTCCCCAGCTTTATCCAAAATATCCTTTTGAATAGGACTAAACCCTTTTTGGCCTTCAGCTATTAGGGAGTTTAACTCCTGGAGAGCGACTCTAGCCTCCTTATATCTCTTATCCGCTAGCAAACTTTTGGTCAACCAGTAATGAGCTTTTATAAGTCGAGAAGAACCTCGGATTTGTTTTCTATATATCTCGCTTGCTCTCTGATAATCTCCCTTTGTATAAGCAGAATCTCCAGCTTCATACAGATATCTACTTAAAGCATTATAGATATCATTATCATAAGGATCAGCCTCCAGAGCCGATGTTAATTCCGCTTCCGCTTTTCTATAATCTCCGGTTTTAAGGGCTATCCTACCCAGCCAAAGATGAGCCTTCTTCGCGATATATAAACTTCTGATATCGACCTCTGATATCTCTTCTATCCATCTTATCGCCTCTTCATATTGGCTTTGATGGAAGAGAGTAGCGATATATTCGAAGGGCCAAGCTGAGATCTCCTCGGCTGAATCGGCATCGAGTCGCAAGGCCTCCTTGAACTCCTCCAGAGCCTCTTGATATCTTCCCATCTCTCGATAGGTTCTTCCTAACCAATAGTGGGCTTTGGAGAAATCAGGCTTTAGCTGGGCTGATTTTTTATAGTATTCGGTTGCTTTCTCATAATCCCTTCGGCTATAGCTCTGATAACCAAGTTTATAATATCGCTTATATAGATCTTTTGCCTCTCTCGATATCTCGCCTATATCTGATTGACCTATCTCCGATTTCTTTATATAGCTCCACTCAAGCATATCGCGAGCTTTAGTGAAATTTGGATCTAATTCTAAAGCTTTCTCATAGAAGGCGATAGCTTGGTCATAATCTCCCCTACTGTAATACTCATATCCCTGCTGGTTATAGAAATCAGGACTATCAATGAGTTCGAGGAGAAGTTTTGCCTCGGAGTAATTGGGATCAACTTTCAAAGCCTCGATAAAGCTCCTCTTAGCTTTAGCGAAGTCAAGGAGGCGGATATAGGTCTTTCCGAGCCAGAAATATGCTTTAGCGAAGTCGGGATTTAAAGCGATAGATTTCTCCAGAGAATCCACAGCTTGTTTGAAATTACCCTGGCTATAGTGACCATATCCCTTCAAATAGTATTGTTTATTATCGGCAGGATTTGAGTCGGAGGCGAAAGAGGCGAGGGTAAAATTATATAAAATCCCCAGGATGATAATAGCTAATGTTGTAATTCTCCTTCTAGTTATCATCGTTATTGATAATTCACTCCTTATAACTCGACGCTGACTGAGAGAAGCCAATCGCTCTTTTCACTTTTATTAACGGATTTGTCGCTTTTTAGCTCACTTATCTCAAGAGAAGGCAACAGCATATCAATATTGAAATCCCCGGCCTTATATCCCATACCAGTAGTTATAAATAGAGTCGCGTTGTAGCCCTCTTCTGGCTTTCCCTGAGCGCGGCGGGAAGTGAAAATATAATAACTAGGTATTAGTCCTATGCGAAGTGCCAAATTTTTGGAGGCCCAACTTTCCACCCCTAATCTACAAGCTATATTCACCCCTTTTATAACCCACCAATTATCTTGAGAAAAGCTATATTCTCTTCGGGAGGATAAAATCTCTCCAGTTAAAACTAATAAGGTCCTCTCCTCTATCTTGAAATTTGTGCCGAGTCTGAAGATCAACTCGGTATAATCTTCCTCAACTTCCTCGCTATCAGCGGATCTTTCGGAGTTCCAATCTATAGAGCCGATAAGGATCGAAAATCCGTATAAATTTCGGGGATGATATCTCAATCTCAAGGAAGCCCCTAAATCGATCTGAACATAACCATAATTCGAGGTGTTGCTATTAAAATAATTCCCATAGTTGAGGATTAGAGCTATATCTTTTGCGGCATCAAACTGATAACTACCTCCAAGTATTAGACCCACCTCAGAGCTATTCCATTCGGTCTCTTGAGACGATGGTAAATTATGAAATCGACCAGAGTTAGAGCTAATATCTAAGCCCAAACCACAGGAGAGCTTAGAGGTGAGCCTCGTCCCTCCCCGGAGACCGAATCCCCACAGAGCATCGCTTGCCCCTCCCCCTGTTAGAAATTCTCGCTCTGTTCCCTCAAATTCTGTATAAGCACAGACTCCCACCTCTCTTCCTCCGATGTTCAGAGGGATAATCCCTCCAAGTTGTAAGAGCAGATTCGAGGTGGAATCCGTATTCGATCCTGTAGAAGAGCGGGATACTTCTCCGAGATAAGCGATATTATATATCCTCATCTCCTCCATATAATCCACTAAACCAGCGGGATTGAGAGTTATATCAGTTTCCCAATCCTCAATCATACCTCTTATCCCTCCCAGCGCTTCTATTCGAACGGAGGAAGATCTTGAGCCTAGCGCGTAGGAGACGATAGGATAAGAGATGAAGATAATTAGCAATTGAGTTAGAAATATAGCTCGCAACTTTGGCATCTTTGAGCAATTAATATGGTCGTTAGATCCTCTGAGCTAACGACCGATATTTATATCTCCACCTAAAAATTTTGGGAAGGATTAACCATCCTCCGGGATTTCGGTAGGTAAGATGGGTAAGGAGGCTTGGGGAGCGCCGGATAGAGCTACGCTATTCCAGGTCAACTTGAAATTTCCCCGAGCTTTCTCCATATATAGGTTCACACGCCATGTCCCCATTTCGGCATTTGCTACCTTTATCTCGTCATACCAATTCCCAGGCTGATTTACCTCGGCATCATATATAGGTTTTTCACTAGGATTTAGAACAGTTATTCTACATAGACCTTCTTGAAGATTAAGGGTATAATTTATATCTAACTTAGCTGGAGTACTAAGGCGGATCATTCGGCTATATGTCATAGTTCTATTATAAAAATATAAAGGGGAAGTAGGAGGATAACCAATATATACTCCAATAGTGAAAGCCATAACTACTATAGCTATAATAACTATTACGATCAATGCTAGACACCCTTTATACAAAATACATCCCCTCCTCTGGATTTACAGTTAGTATGATCTATCTACTCTATTATACAACTTTCTAGTCAAGTTGACAAGTTTTTTTACTTTAAGTCAAAGCAATGTAAACTTTGTTTGTGCTGGGGAATGTGATTCTCCCCCTCACCCCATCCCTCTCCTACGAGGAGAAAATAGTAAATTATAAGAGATGATAGATAGATCACTGTTAAAGAGGTCTCAAGACTATCAAGCTTGCACCTATCCTAAATTAGATGATCAGTTAAGAAATATCACTTAAAACAGAGATATAGTAAGACGAGGAAAGACAAAAACTGCTACTTTCTCGATCCGAAATTGGGCGAACTTAAGCAGGGTAGAGGGCAGGAATCGGGAAAACTATCTAAATCAGATGAGCAA
>CAZSTA010000166.1:0-8383 GCA_964609495.1 uncultured bacterium
GGGGAGAGGGGGAGGTGAGATGGGATAGAGGAGGGAGATACAGGATAGAGGTAGGGTTTGCTAGTGCTGATATAGGGGGATTAGTGAGATTAGGGGGATATGAGCTAGGAGAGGATATAGGAGGGGAGATAAAGGGGGAGCTAAGAGCGAGGGGGGATTTGTCATCTCCTTGGGAGAGTATCGATTCGAACATTGATATTAAAAGTTTAAGCCTAACATTAAAAAATAGCAAGTTAATAAATGAAGATGATATAACTTTAAGAATAAAAAACAAGATCATACACTTTGATAATCTGAGATTAATCGGATTAGGGGGAGGGCTATTAGAACAACTGAATGTATCAGGCTTTGCAAGAATAGATAAATATATCAATTTGTTAATTCACTCTGAAGGAGTGGAGATCGGGAGATTATTATCTGATTTGGGATATGAGGAACAAGTTGAAGGCAAAGGAGATTTTGACCTTAAAATTAAAGGGGACTTTTTTAATCCAATCTATAATGTAGCCCTGAATATATCAGGGTTAGAAGTAAGAGGAGAGAAATTGGGAGTATTATCTGGTTCGGCTTCATATAAAGATGGGATGCTATCTATAGCATCCCTGGTATTGAATAAAGATGAATATAAAGTGGAGGCTGAGGGAGAGATACCACTAGACTTAATTTCAGGTTTCTTTAATATAGAAGGGGTAAAGGGGAAGATTCCTCCCTTTAGAGTGGGAAAAGATTGGCATCTAAAACTAAAGGGAGATTTGGATTTAAATGTGTTAGAGGTGATATTACCTGAATATATAGATAGTGCCTCTGGGAAAATAAAAATATTCGGAGAGATAACAGAAGATAACTTGTCCAAGAAACTTTTGTTAAAGGGAAGAGGAGAGTTAATAGGAGGAAATCTGAAGTTAAGAGTATTGTCGGAGGAATTTAGCGATATATCAGGAGAATTCGGTATAGATAATTCAGAGATATTATTGGAGAGAATTGACTGTGAATTGGCAGGGGGAGTTATCACCACTTCAGGACGAATAGGATTAGCAGAGATATTGCCAGAGAACATTAGTAGGTATTTGGGTATGAAAAAGGGAATATCTGGAGATGTAAGGATAGAAGGCGTTAATCTAAATTTAATAGATGAGATAAGAGGGGTAGGGGGAAGCTTGGAGGGTGAACTTCAACTAAGCGATAATAGGAATATATTAAATTGTGTGGGGGATGTGATTTTAAGGGGAGTCAATTATAATGAGGTGGATATAGCGGATAGAGTGGAGGGAGAGTTAGAGCTAAGTTATAATAGAGTTGCAGATAAAGGAGAATTGAAAATAGAAGATGTTCGGATAGGAGAGGGAATAAATGGGTATGGAGGTCTTAGTTGGGACCGGGAAATAGAAGGAAAATATAGCATAGGACTTATATTGAATAACATCGAATTAGAAAAATTGGCGAGTTGGGCGGGATATGAATTACCAAAAGATATATGCGGAATTTTAACAGGAGAGGTTCAGATAGCTGGAGAAATATCTGATCCCCTCGATAGTCTGAAACTGAGTAGTTCGTTGTCTTCCCTCCAGATAAAGGTAGAAGATGTTATGTTATTAAACGATGAGGATATAAAGTTAAGTTTAGTTGAAGATAAATTAGAGTTAAAAGGGGGAAAATTAATAGCATATAAAGCCGAAGACAGGATTGGTAAAATTAACTTATCAGCCTCTATAAATTGGGGGAGAAAATCTCCCCTCAACCCCTCTATATCTATAGATAGTGGAGATATAAATATAGATATCGCTGGCGACCAAATAGAGATGGGCGCGCTATCAAAGTTGATAGGATATGAGGAAGAAATAGGAGGAAAGGGGAGTTTCTCTCTTAAAGCAAAGGGAAGTTTAAATGATCCTGAGTGTGATATATCGGTTGATATTTCCGATCTGGGATTAAGGGGGAGAGATATAGAGCTAGGAGATCTAACTGGTAAGGGTATATATCGAGATGGGAAACTGATTATATCCTCTCTAGTTGTGAAGAAAAGAGGATATATGGGAGAGATAAAGGGAGAGATCCCTATAGATTTGGGAAGGTTGAGTATAAGAGAGGAAGAGAAGTGGCGATTGGAATTAGAGGGCTATTTGGACTTAGCAATTTTGGGATTAGCATTTCCTAAGTATATAGAGTCTGCATCTGGTGAATTCAGGGTGTCAGGTGAGATAAGAGGCCGAGGATTTCTGGAAGATTTGGAATTGAAGGGAAGAGGAGAAATATCACTGGGGAAGCTAAAACTAGCTATATTATCCGAACCTATAAAGTATATATCGGTAAGAGTAAATATAGAGAATAATAGGATAGTTCTACATAGATTAGTTGGATTGATAGGAACTGGGAGGGTGTTGTTATCAGGAGAGATGTCAGATTATATGAGTAGTTCAGTGATATCTGGAGATCTGAGTTTGCGAGGAGTGGAGTTAGACGCTTTAAAGATGATATCCGATCTAGGTATAAGAGGAAGTATTAACAGCGACTTGAAGATACAGGGGGATTTAAGCAGACTGACCTGTCAGGGAGATTTGAAACTCAAGGGATTAGATTATAAGGGGATGAGGATTAGAGAGGGTGTGAGTGCCGAAATCGAGATGGATTACGATCTCACCGAAAAGGTTGGGAACTTGCATATCGGAGAATTGGAGATAGGTGATAGATACAGAGGAGAAGTGGCTCTAAATTGGAGCGGTGAGGGGGGGGAATATAAGGCAGGTATAGGGTTTACCAAAGTCGAATTAGGACAGTTACTAGAGCTAGGAGGATATGATTCTCCAGACTGGATATCAGGAGATTTATCTGGGGAGATAAGGATAGATGGTGAATTATCAGATCCCATTGGTAGCTTGCAGTTAGAGGGCGAACTAGATAAAGTGGATTTACATATTCTAGATATGAGGGCTATAAATGAGGAAAAGTTCTCATTCACTCTAAGTAAAAATAAAGGGGGAGGAATCCTTTCCTCTACCCCTCCTATTTTAATGTTGAGCGTTCGAGATGAGGAACTGATATTCTATGAAAGAGAGGGCGGGAAGATAGGGAAGATATTGATTTCAGGAACGATCGCCCTAGATGGCACTATGGATATTATTTTAAACGGTGAGGAGGTAGATTTATCCCTCATAGAATATTTAAGAGAAGCATATAACTTGGAATTATCAGGATATACAGATTTTACCTTATCTGCTAAAGGAAATCTAAAATCTCCGCTATATAAAGGACAATTCCTTGGCAGGGATATAAAACTCGGTGGTTTTGAGTTGTTGGGAAAGAGAGTCTCCGCAGAGGTGGAGTATAAGGAACAAAGCTTGCGCCTAGAGGCAAAAGCGGAGGTGTCCTCAGGAGACGATATCGTAACTAAGTCTGCATATCTTACGGGGAATATACCTTTGGATTTATCCCTAACTAGCGTTGAGCAGAGATGGTCAACCGATAAAGACAAAAAAATAGGAGGAGTAGAGGGTGGAATCCCTCCCCCTAGAAATATTAAGCTTGTATTAGGCTCTCAAGATATATCTCTCGATATATTGAAGATGATTGGTGAGGGGGTAGAGAGCACTGAGGGAAATGGTTCTCTATTAATTAATATAGAAGGTGTCCCTGGCAATCTTTTAGTGAATGGCAAATTATCCGTATCCGAGGGGGCAATTAAGTTGGCGACATTGAACAATAGCATTACTATTTCTAGAGGTCTTGCCACTATAAGCAATAGTTCGATTGTTATAGATGAATTAAGAGGAAAGTTGGGGGCAGGAGATTTTGAAGTTCAAGGAGATGTTGGCTTAAATGGGTTATCGTTCACCGATGTCGATTTGAGAGTTACAGCAACGGGTGTTGATCCTAGTTCTCCCCTCTTCTACATAAAGGAAAGCAAAGCGGACTCGGAGTTATATATAAAGGGAATATGGCCCTCTCAGCTATCAGTGAACGGAGAAATCAAAATAGATAGCGCTTCCTTAATCTTCCCTCAGGGCGGTGAACCACCTAAGGAGAAACTTCCTCTGGAATTACTTCATCCGATATGGAAAACGAAGTTGGACATTAAGATAAAAGCGGATAATAATATTCGATTTAAGAGCAATGTGGCTGATGCCGAGATGAAATGCGATTTCGGTCTGACGGGGACCCCTTACGAGCCTAGACTGATGGGTCAAATCGAAGTTATTAAAGGGAGATTTAATTTTAAGGATAACGAGTTCAAGATCAACGTGGGGAAGGCTGAATTCCATAAATTTAACGGGACTTCTCCTCGTCTAAGATTGGAGGCTGAGACAAGGATAGGGGAGGTGAAAATTTATCTTTCGGTCGAGGGATATTATCTGGAGGGATTGAAGCTGGAGGAGGTCAAGTTCTCCTCTCTACCTCCTCTTTCCGAAGGTGATATCTACTCTCTCCTCACTTTAGGTCGTCGGAGGGAGGATATCACCATTAAAAGTGCTGGAGATATATTATCTCAGGAAGTAGCCTCCACTCTGGTCGATTATTTCTTCGTTGGGGAGTTAGAGAAAGAGGCGGCTCAAGCGTTTAAGTTAGACACGGTTAGACTAAAAGGAGATATTCTTGGCTTGAATGGTGAAGAGGGGACTAGCTTGTCTCTGGGGAAATACCTAACTCCTGATCTATATATCAATTATTCTAAATCACTTACCTCAGAGGCATTCCAGATATTAGTAGAGTATCGGTTGAAAAGCGATATTTTGCTCAGTGCCGAGGTCTCGGAGAATGATAATTATAAACTCCGAATAGAGCAGAGATTGAGTCCCTCCAGTCTTGTGGGCGGGCATATAATAATCGGTGAAGATGAGACTTTATTTGGGGTGGGCTTTAGAATAAGATTCTAAGCAAATATGTTCCCTCTCCCCTCGTGGGAGAGGGATAGGGTGAGGGGGTAATACTAAGTATAGACTATTATATCTTGTAGTTTTATTTATACTTAGGAGTTCCCTAAATCCTTAGCACTGTGAATTATTTTGTATCCCTTTCCCTTCAATTCCGAGGTCAGTTCATCTATATCGGTCACTCTTAATCTCATCACTACCATCCTTTTATCCTCTGAGAAAGAGTAGCAGCTAACTAAGCTTAGTATGTTAATATTATATTTTTTAATAATACTTACAATCTCTCCTAGCGCTCCTGGCTTATGTTCCAGTTCAAAAGCGAGACGAATACCTCTCTCCTTCAGACCCATAACTTCAATGAATATCTCGAATATATCGGTCTCCGTGATTATTCCCACTAATTTATCTTTATCCATTACCGGAAGACCGCTTATTTTATTATCGTGCATTATCAAGGCGGCTTCTTCCACGGTGGTCTCTGGAGTGACATAAAGTGGGTCTTTGGTCATTATATCTTCCACTTTTACCTTATCCCATAAATAATTCAACTCATAAACACTCAGGGAGGTGGCATCGGAGGGGGAAGCCTCCTTTAGATCTTCTGTAGTTACTATCCCTACTAATCCTCCTTCGCTCATAACAGGTAATCTTCTTATCCCATTCTCCTTCATCAATTTTTGGGCTTTGGATACGGAGGCATCCTTATCTATAGTTATCGGATTCTCGGTCATCCACATCTTAACGAACATTTCATCTTACCTCCTTCCTTCATCTTCGGTTATAAGTATTATACATAATCTAACAATTTATGTCAAGGAATGTTCTACTAGCTAAGTATGTGAAAATCTATTGAAAAAATCACCGTTTTTTGCTACAATTACTATAGGTTTTTTCTATTCGAAATAATATATGACATAATTAAGGAGGGATTCAAGTGAGGAAGAGAATCCTTCAGACAGTTCTAATTATCCTTTTTCTGCTAACCTTAGCAGTCTCAGCCGAAGCCGCTACGATCACGGTGGGGCCAGGTGGCGATTATGCAACAATTCAAGCGGCGGTCAATAATGCCATCAGCGGGGATATTATCAGTATCGACCCTAGTGTATCCTATAGTGAGAATGTGAGCGTGGTGAATAAATCGCTGACCTTCCAATCCGCTATCCCAGGAACGCTAGTAGCTGTAAATGGCTCTGGTGGTAACTGCTTCGATCTCGATGCTGGTGGTGGAGATCACACTGTAACCTTCTTTGATATCGAGATATATGGAGGCTCCAATGGTATCTATGCTTACACTATATCCTCAGGGAATATGGCGATCGAGGTCTATAATTGCGATATTCACAACAACTCCGGTGATGGGATAGAGTTGAATGGCGTGAATGGTAGTATTATAGGTGATATTGATAACGGAAACACCATCTATGAGAATGGTAATGGGATTGAGGTGAGTTTTTCGGATTCCAATACCTTCGAATTCAACACCATCTATGGTAATGATTCGGAGGGGATTGTTGTGGGGGATTCGTCTTTCAATACCATTGCCAACAACACCATCTATGGGAATGGTTGGGGAATTCGTGTGTTGTTTAATTCTGATTCCAGCACCATTGCCAACAACACCATCTATGGTAATGATTGGGAGGGGATTTATGCGGGGTGGAGTTCGGATTACAATACCATTGCCAACAACACCATCTATGATAGTGGTGATAATGGGATTTATGTGGTGTATTCGGATTACGATACCATCGCATACAACACTATCTATGGTAGTGGTGATGATGGGATCTACCTCCACGACTACTCAGATTATATCACAATTGAGGGAAATTTCATTGTTGAGAATGCAGGTAATGGTATTTACCTCTTTCCTACTTCCACTAATATCACTGTTAATGAGAATGTTATCTGTGGTAATATCGCTTATGGTGTCAATAACACCACAGGTGTTCTTCTTGATGCCGAAGGAAATTGGTGGGGAGATGACAGTGGTCCTTACCATCCTACAACCAATCTGGGGGGGCTTGGCGATGCGGTCAGCGATAACGTAGATTATGATCCCTGGCTACAGATGTCCCTCACTGCCAATCCTCCATCTCTCGGTGTTGGGGACACCTCTACTATTACCGCTAAGATAAGCGGAGGGGGATATAATGCCCCTGATGGAACTTCTATTGTGTTCTCTACTACTTTGGGAACTATCGATCCTATTACCGCTGATACTGTTGGGGGAAGTGCCAGCTCTCTTCTATCCAGCACAATAGCAGGGACTGCAACTGTTTCCACTTGTGTAGAGATCTGCGGCTGTCCTATGGTTACGCCAGTTACCATAGATGTTGTTATCATTGTGACTCAGATAGTCTTCATCACTCCGCAAAGGATGACTTATCCTGGTATTCCAACCGAAGTGATAACTATTCAACTTCAGGATGTTTCTGGCAATCCCCTTAATGCAATCGCGGATATCACTATTAATCTCTCCTCCCTCTCCCCAACTGGGGAATTCTCATTGACCCAAGACCCGTTTAATCCTATCACTTCAGTTGTCATTTCTGCTGGCTCTAATAGTGCGAGCTTCTACTACCGAGATACAACGGTGGGAACAACAACGATAACCGCAGCAGAGACTCCTGATCAGGGATGGACCGATGGGACTCAAGATGTAGTTATAACTTTAGTTCCTCAGCCTACTCCACCTACTCCTACTCCACCTCCAACTGCAAATATCTCCTCTCCTCCTGATATGCAGATCATCAAGGGAGTAGTTCAAGTAATAGGAACAGCCTTCAGTGAGATCCTTGAAGAATATATCCTAGAGTATGGAGAAGGAGAAGATCCGAGCCACTGGACACTTATTAACACCTCCTCTCAGCCAGTAACAGATGATATACTGGGGAACTGGGATACCTCCTCTCTTCCCGATGGCACTTACACTGTCCGCATCACCGCCAAAGACACCGAAGGGAGAAACGCAGTCGATAAGGTAACGGTGGTAGTAGATAGCACTCCTCCCCAGATGAGTGGCTTAGGAGTAGAGAATAAATTCATGGAGACCTACTGCGGTAGAGCGGAGTGGAAGATAACAGCTAAGGTTACCGATAAGACGAGTGGGATAGACAGGAAGAGCTTGAAGATAACGATCTCCTCCAAGGGAATGAACGATATAGTGATCGATTGGAATAGGATAGGTTATGATGAAATCACTGGAGATATCTTCTACACCCTCAAGGCAAACTTGAAGAGAGGGGAATACACAGTAGAGGTGGAGGTGAAGGATAAGGCTGGTAACAAGACCGAGATGATGACTGACTTCACCGTAGAAGCTATTTTAGGGATGCACAATGTTATGAATACCCCTAATCCTATGGTGAATCAGACTACTTTCACCTTCAACTTGTGTATGTCTGCGGATGTTAAGATAGAGATTTACACGACAGCGGGAGAGTTGGTGAGGGTATTAGATGAGATAGCGGGAGAGATGGGGTATAATGAGGTAGAGTGGGATGGATTAGACGAGG
>CAZSTA010000167.1:0-8358 GCA_964609495.1 uncultured bacterium
AAAACCGAAACCTGTGGATCTACCTGTCTTATGATCGATTATGATTCGGACATCCTCCACCTCGGTGTAAGGATCAAATACCTCTGCCAACTCATCCCTGGTAATGGACCAGGGCAGATTTCCTACATACAAAGTCTTACTCACTTAGGGCTCATCTCCTTCTACATATAGCTTATTTTTATTAATATAACTCTCTACACCCTCAGGGACTAAATAACGAACCGTCCTTCTGTTCCTGACCCGCCAACGGATATCGGTAGAGGAGACGGCCATCGCTGGAACTTCGATCAGGTGAAAACGGCTCAGATATCTCTTATCCGCCCTCGCCAGGTCATACCCTGGTCGAGTAGCGGCTATGAATTCACACTTCTGAAGGAGTTGCTCTGGCTCCTTCCAACTAAGTATCTCCAGCACCGCATCTGCCCCGGTAATAAAGAAGAGCTTGGTCTCCTTATACATCTCCCTAAAAGCCTCTATCGTATCTATGGTATAGGAAGGGCCAAGCCTATCTATCTCTATACGAGATGTCGCAAAGAAAGGATTAGTAACTGTTGCTATGATCGTCATCATCAAGCGATGCTCCGCATCCGTGACCGTATAATCCTTCTTGTGAGGAGGATGTCCAGAAGGGATAAAGATAACCTTATCCAAACAAAATTCCTGACGAACTTCCTCCGCCGTTACCAAATGACCCCAGTGGATGGGATCGAATGTCCCTCCCATTAATCCTATTCTATTACTATTCCTTATAGTCGAATTCAAGATCTCCAATTCTTATAAGATCTCCATCCTTAGCTCCTTCGCTACGAAGACTATCGATAAGCCCCATTCGCTCTACAGAAAGGTGAAATCTCCTTAAATCCTCATCTCGATCGAGATTAAGCTCTGCTAATAGGCGCTCGATCCTATGTCCAGACACAATATAAGATCCCTCCCTCTCCTTGATTATTATAAAAGGAGGGGATATCTTATGCATCCGTGTTACCCTTTCAGGGATCTCCTTCTTCTTTCGGAGCGGAAGTTTCTTTAAGATATCGACTATAGCTGAGGCTAATTCCCCAACTCCTTCTCCATTTAAAGCGGAAAGAGGAAACACCTGATAGTCCTGAGCTTCCAATTTCTTGCGGACTCTCTCATAGTTATCCTTGGACTCGGGAAGATCCATCTTGTTGGCAATCACTAATTGAGGTCGTTCAAGAAGGCCAGGATTATACAATTTTAACTCCTCATATAAATTGTAGAAATCCTGTAAGGGATCTCTTCCCTCGCGTCCTGATATGTCTATGATATAGACTATCACTCGCGTTCGCTCTATATGTCTTAAGAATTGGTATCCCAATCCTACCCCTTCATGGGCCCCCTTGATCAGGCCGGGCATATCCGCAATAGTGAAATTCCCATCTTCCTTGGGATATACGACCCCTAAATTAGGAATAAGCGTAGTAAAAGGATAATCAGCTATCCTAGGATGGGCAGATGAGAGACGGGAAAGCAGGGTTGACTTACCTGCGTTAGGATAACCTACCAGCCCCACCTCGGCTAGTATCTTTAATTCCAACTCGATCCAGAACTCCTCCCCTGCTTCACCCTGTTCGGCAAAACGAGGAGCGTGATTTACAGAGGTAGCAAAATGGGTATTACCTCTTCCTCCCTTTCCTCCTCGAGCTACTACTACCTCTTCGGCAGGTTCGGTTAAATCGGCGACTAATTCTTGAGATTCGGCTCTTCTAACTATAGTGCCCGGAGGAACATAGATGATTACATCCTCTCCGTCACGGCCATCTCGGTTCTTACCGCGACCATTTCCTCCTCTTTGAGCTCGATAATGGCGCTTCTTTCCCAGATGGGAGAGCGTATCAAGACCTCTATCCACCTTAATTATCACGCTTCCCCCATCCCCTCCATCCCCTCCATCAGGGCCACCTCTAGGCACAAACTTCTCTCGCCGAAAGCTTACCGCTCCATCGCCTCCATCTCCACTTTTCACGAATATCTTGATCTCATCGATAAACATAGAACCAATTTACATTATTAAAAAGCTAATTTCTCTTCGAAAAGAGAGAACTAGCCTCACCCTCTACCTCTCTAATATAGATATTAACGAAGCATCTTTTATCACCCATATCATCATACCTATTATTCTCTTCCTCCTTGATTTTCTTTATTATAACATAATCTATAAAGTTTGTCAATTGTGTTTCTCTTCTGCGATGCATATAAAATCGAGGATCAAAATGATTTTAGATCGAATTATAATTCCCCCTCACCCTGTTCCCTCTCCCACGAGGGGAGAGGGAACATCGAGATAGAGCTGATCTCTTTAGCTCCCCCCTCCCTCGATGGGAGGGGGGTAATACAAAGTAAATTAGATCTCAGATCCCAGATTTTATATGCTTTCTTTATAAAGAAAGTAATTGACATTAGATAAAATGATATGTTATAATACCAGAGAATATTAAGCGATCCACAAACTATTAATTCTACATAATAGTGATCATAGGAAGCCTTAAAGGGGTGAAGTGCTTTGAAAGTTGATTGGCAGGCGGAGTGGATTTGGTGTAAAGATCGACAAGTAGTGGAAAACTTTTATATATATGCGCGAAAAGTAGTGAACATCTCAGAAGAGATCATTGATGCTAAGGCGTATTGCACCTGTTCTGGTGAATATAAACTTTATATAAACGGGCATTATATAGGACGAGGTCCTAATCCCTGCGATCCCAGATATCAATATTATGATGAATATGATATTGCCGATCACCTTCAAATAGGGGATAATGTGATCGCCGTTTTATGCTACAATATTGGAGTTACCACCCACAGCAAACCGGGAGGTCCCGGGGGTTTCCTCTTCGAAGCTGACCTAAAAAGTTCTGGAGCTAAACAGAAGATAGTAACTGATAGTTCTTGGAAAGTTACTCAAGCTTATCCCTACGCTCAAAATTCCCCTCGTATTATGTGGTCCACCTCCTTCGAGGAGATATATGATGAGCGCAAGGAAGCGATCGGCTGGAATAAACCTGACTTCGATGATTCCTCCTGGGAATCAGCGGAGGCTCTGGGTAAACCACCTCTTGCGTCATGGAGCAACCTGATAGAACGCCAGATACCGAAATTTCGGACTGTAAATGTATCCCCAGTGAGCATCAAGAGGGTAGGAAAATGTATAAGAAAGCCGGGCTTATCCTTTGTTAATTTCACCTCGCTTTTCAGTTCCGAGGAACATAACATCGCTTATGCTTTAACTTATGTGCGCTGTGCTGATTGGATAGAAGCTACTCTACGTGTAGGTTGTGATGATGGAATAAAGGCTTGGTTGAATGATGAGAAGATCTTG
The DNA here is from genome assembly GCA_964609495.1 of uncultured bacterium. Taxonomy (GTDB): domain Bacteria; phylum CAZSTA01; class CAZSTA01; order CAZSTA01; family CAZSTA01; genus CAZSTA01. The sequence goes on from CAZSTA010000167.1 coordinate 3,338, forward strand.
GAATATCATTGGCATCGGACTTGGGGATTAAAACCAGATAGCGTTGATGTAACCTTAATTAAAGGGTGGAATAAGCTCTTAATCAAGGTGGATCAGGGACCAGGAGGCTGGGGTTTCTCCTGTCAGTTGACGGATAGAAAAGGACAAAAATTATCTGATGTTTTCTACGCGGCTCACCCGGGTCGCATAACGGATAAAACTCCCTGGCTCATCATCGGTCCTTTCGATAGTATCACCGATTATGAGCGAAGCAATATCTTTGACGATAGCTATCCTCCTAGCTACAAGCACTGCGCCGGTTTTGATAAGATATATCCTCCCGAGAGGGGAATCAATGTCGGCCGTTCTTACAAGGGGAAAGGGGGAAAAGAAGTAGGTTGGCAATCCTTCTCCGAAGAATCGGAGATACTAGATGTCGCGACTTTGTTGAGGTGGGAGGATAAAGTTGAAGGGGATAAAGAAATTGTAATAGATGAGGAAGCTCTTCTCAAAGACGATGAAAGAGCTACAATTATCGCTCCTATATCCGAGGGGGGAACTTTCCTCATCATAGATTTTGGACGAGAGGTTGTTGGATATCCCAGAATAACCCTTGAGGCCGAGAGAGGCGGAATTATGGATATAGGTTATGATGAGGAGTTAGATGAGAATGGATATATCGATCCGATGCGCCTGGGGTTAAGATATGCAGATAGGGTTATCCTTAGAGGGGGAGAACAGGAATGGATCGCCTTTAATCGACGTGCTTTTAGATATATGCAATTGACCTTTCGCTCTTGTCCCAGAGCAGTTAAGGTGAAGTCAGTTAGCCTGGATTTCGTGAGTTACCCAGTGGAGTATAAAGGCTCATTCGAGTGCTCAGATGAACGGCTGAATAAGATCTGGGATATAGGAAGATACACCTTACAACTGTGTATGCAAGATCACTTTGAGGATTGTCCTACTAGAGAACATGCTCAATATCCGGGAGATGGACGAGTGGAATCGTTGGAGAACTATTATGCCTTTGGAGATGCCAAACTGACTGCTAAGGGATTATGGCAGTTAGTTCAATCGCAAGAGAGCGATGGTTGGTTTCATGGACAATATCCCAGTGGAACTAGACATAACCTTCCTGATTATTGCGCGGTATGGGTATTATGGCTTTATGATTATTATCTTTATACTGGAGATACATCACTAGTCGAAAAGCTTTACCCCAATTTAAGGCTCCTTATGGATTGGTTCGTTCGCCAGAGCAATGAATATGGATTGATCTGCGATGCCGATAAGAAACCTTGGTGGGTCTTTATCGATCACGCTCCCCTCGATAAGAGGGGAGAGGTTACCGCTCTTCAGTGTTTCTATCACGAGGCTCTTAGAAAGGCAGCTCTACTGGCTTCCGCTGTAGGAGATAAGAAACAAGCTGAGATATATATAGAGAGAGCGGAGAAGGTTAGAGGGGCGATCAATGATCGCCTCTGGTCGAAGGAGAAAGGCGTGTATGTGGATTGTCGAGCAGAAGAGGGACTGAGTAAGAATGTGAGCAGGCAAACTAACTTTTTAGCGATTCTCTTTGGAGTTGCCGATCCTAAGAACTGGCCTAGAATATATTCCTACATATATGGAAGAGCTGATGTAATGATTATCACTAATCCCTACTTCAACTTCTATGTATTAGCTTCCCTGTTTCACACTGAGCGATACGAAGAAGCCCTGGAGTTGATCCGCAGTTATTGGGGGAAGATGCTAGATATGGAAGTTACTACTTGGTGGGAGTGCTTAAATCCTGCTCATGATAAATACCCTCTGCCAAGATGGAGCTTATGCCATGCCTGGTCAGGGGCACCAACCTATTATCTATCAGCCGAGATCTTGGGAGTAAAACCTACTAAGCCAGGTTTCGCTGGATTCTGTGTCCATCCTAAGCCCTTGGATTTGGATTGGGCTAGGGGAATAGTTCCTAGCCCTCGAGGAGACATAAGCGTATCTTGGGCTAATGATAAAGAGAGGTGTATCTTCGATCTAGCAGTTAATATTCCCGATAATTGCGAAGTGGATATAATAATGCCCTCCTTAGGATACCCTGCTAATGAGATATCCTTCGATGGAGAACTAGCTTGGAAGGACGGCCAGATAGTGACCCCGAAGGTTAGATGGGCGGAGGTTAAGGAGATCGAGGCAAAGATTCACTTCTTTACTAAAGCCCCAGGTTTGCATGTATGTGATATATCTTGAACTCAGATTTAATCGGATGATGTGTAGTATCAGCCGATTCTTACGAACTCCTTATCCCTCTCCCACGAGGGGAGAGGGAACGCTGAGATCGAGCTAAAGCCATTTAGTCCCCCCTCCCTTGATGGGAGGGGGTTAGGGGGAGGGTGACAATTAACAAGATCTCTGATAGCCTTATTAATTCAGCAAAAACCAATTTTGGCCAATGATTACACCACACTGGTACAGATACATCCCTACATTATATATTTTTTCTTTTTAAAGGCGGGGTTCGGAATTTCATATAACGTTTCGTGGCTATGTGAAGCCCATAAGGGTTTGGGTGAACACAGAGTGCGAACCGCATACCTGCTGTTAGGCGAAGTTATTAACAAGACACCTTTCCTGCTCATGGCTATCTTTGTTTTCCCTCATATAAACTCAGGTAAGCACCATATCCCTCTTTCACAAGCTCTTCCTTTGGCATAAAATACAAAGCCGCTGAGTTTATACAATATCGGAGTTTCGTTGGTGGTGGCCCGTCATGAAAAAGATGCCCCAGATGAGAATCTGCATGCAGGCTTCTCACTTCAATTCTGGTCATTCCAAGAGATTTATCACTTCTCTCAACTAAATTTTCGGGTTCAAGAGGTTTTGTAAAACTTGGCCAACCTGTTCCCGAATCAAATTTATCTAGGGAACTGAATAGAGGTTCTCCCGATACTATATCCACATATATACCTTCTCTATGATTATCCCAGTATTCATTCTTGAATGGAGGTTCAGTGTAATTATCTTGAGTCACACTGTATTGTAAAGGGGTTAAAGTATTTTTCAATTCTTCCTTTGAAGGCTTCTCATAACCGAGCCAATAACTCTGCCTCTCAGGGAAAAGTCTAAAATGCTTATGAAGCTCCCATGCCTTTAATGTGAACCTGTCCCTCCCGGACGCTTTGTGATAACTTTCAAACTTCACGGAATATCTCTCATAATAATTCTGATGGTAATCCTCTGCAGGATAAAATTCTTTAGCAGGAAGAATCTCGGTTGCAATTTTAGACTCAAATATATTTGCTAATTCTATCCTGTTCTTTGACTCCTCTGCAAGGTAGCGCTGTTCATCATCAAGATAAAATATCGCTGTTCGGTACTGGGTTCCTTTATCATAGAATTGTCCACTCGGGTCTGTTGGGTCTATATTTTTCCAGAAAACTTCTAGTAATCTCTCATAAGAGAGCTTTGTGTTATCATATTTCACACGGATAGATTCATAGTGTCCGGTGTTACCTTTAGAAACTTGCTCATAAGTTGGATTTTTTACCTTACCACCTGTATAACCAGATACCACTTCTATAACTCCTGGCAGTCTCTCAAATACGTATTCCATGCACCAGAAACAACCACCCGCGAATATCGCCATTTTAACCTCCTTCTTAATCAATGGTTTAGCGCTGTTTTTTAGATTCTTACTGTTATTAAATGAAAGTAAAAGCACACTAAGGATAACAAAAGCAACAATTATTATTATGCTAGGTTTGAAAATTCTATTCCAGCCCATATCACACCACCTCATCATTACAAGTAATTTCGCCTAACGTTTCGCGAATAGCCGAAGTTGCCGTAACGAGGTGAGGGTAATTTGAGCGAAGCGGAGCCAGCTATTCGCTGTTATAGGCAGTAAATTGCCTTTTAATTTGTTAATTTATCTGTAATTTTTTGCAAATGGCCCTATAATTAATCCTGTAGGGATGGAAACAACTAAACCTAAAAAAATATCTGAAAAAACCTATGTTAACATAAGTCATAACTAGAGACATAAAGAATCCCATAAATCTTGACCCAGATACAAATTGTTATGCGATGTAGTGACTGCGGTTTAGCAAGAAGAACGTCTTATTCAGAAATGAAAATTACTTTTTAAATTACTAAACCGTCATAGGCTATCTCATATCCATGCTTTTTGCCATATTCAACTAAATTTGAATGTATGGGATTTCCTTCATGTGATATATGAGTAGCAAATAATCGAGTATTCTCTTTTAACAGATTTTCTTTTTTCATCCTTTGTACATGTTCGATAAATTGATTAGCATTCAGATGTCCATCCCCATCTATATTCGGACCATAGGTATGATCAAGCACTACAATATCAAATTGAAGCTTCTTTTCATGAAAACCTTTCCATGTTTCTTCTGGGATAATATCAGTATCAGCACCATAAAAAACAGTATAACCGTTTTCTGTAATGGTATATAAAAGTGAATCGACTGATTTATCGTGATTTGTGGGAAATGCTGAAATTTGATATTTTCCTGCTTTAAAAGATTGGAAATGTTTTACAGGATAAACACTTAGATTCATGCGTTTCTGTTCTTTTTGATCAAGAAGATCATTCACATAACCTTCGTTTCTTAACATCTCTGACATCTTTTTGAGCGTTGCATTTGAAGCATAAAGTTGAAGATGGGGGATATTTACCACGGCATATTCTGATATACGAGTACTAAAATGTGATGCGTCAAAATGATCTGAATGCGAGTGAGTTTGTAAGCAATATCGGACATCTGCAATAGAAATGCTATGCATAAAAGAAGCAGTCATGATATCAGGTCCAAAATCAATCAATAAGTCTCTGTTGATAAGTAGAGAAGATCTTTTTCTAAAATCTTTACCGCCAATTTTACGGGCTTGTTCGCATACTTCACATCGACAAAAGACTAAAGGACATGAAGTCGCTGCTGCTGTTCCTAAAAAAGTAATTTTCATATTTTTTATTCCTTATTTAAGTTGATTATAGATAAAACGGAGCAGTCACTATTTCGTATAAC
>CAZSTA010000168.1:0-3529 GCA_964609495.1 uncultured bacterium
GAGGGCTTCGTTCGTTTGGGAAGGCAAGCGGGAAAGGTAAGGATGCGGGATATAGCCAACTTATACTTTAAGAGAGCTGTGGAACTTGATCCAGAAAGGGTTTTGGAGGTAAGGGAGATAGCGAGGAGGGCGGGAGTATCTATGGGAGGGTGGTGGGGCTAAATCGCTTAGCTGGGAAGCTGGTGTCGAAATATGGGGAAGCTGAGATTAGAGAGGGAACTGGATAAATTAAGGTTCTTTATGCAGGAGCTGGAAGAGATTAGAATTAAGGAGATGATAACGGAGGAACAATATCAGAGCATCAAGGAGGAATATGAAACTAGAATAACTCAGGTGGAGGAACAATTAATTCGAGATGGACCAATATTAACTTGGAAGAATATCTCCCGAAAGTGGGAGAGGATAGCCCTCTATCTAGGAGCATTCCTTATTTTATCGGCACTTCTTATATTTATAGGTGGAAAGTGGTCTTATTTCTCTAAATATACTAAAACCTTTCTCCTTTTAATGCTTAACTATATCGCTTATGCAGGTGGATACCTAATTTTGAAGAGAAAGGGAATGCGCAATACTGGTTTAGCTTTGATGATCATAGCCTCGATATTGAGCTATGGTTCATTAATATATCTTGCTGATCAATACTTTGGATTTTTGAGTAACTCGGAGCAAATGGATGTTCTTGTCATCATTAGTTTAGTCTGCTCCATTATCTATTCTGCCTTAGCTTATATTGTAGACTCGAAAGTATTTATGTATATATCCTCTCTAACTTTAACTATATCTTACCTCGTTTTTATAATAAGGATAAACGATCTCCTTAGGATGCAGAATATACCGTTATTCTTTGCCTTTTATCCCTATGGATTACTTGGACTTGGTTTAGGTCGGACTCTCCAACGTTATTCTAATAAATCGTTTGCGACCCCTTTCTATTTCCTAGGGCTATTATCTATCTTGGGAGCTACTTTGGTTCGATGTATAACCCCCGGTTATACAGGCTCGGAAACTTTGCCCTACCTAGCTTTGCTGATCGTCATATCCTCAATAGCTATCGGAATCGGATTAAGATATCGTCTGAAATCATTCTTAATATTTGGTGTCTCTTTCCTCTTCCTTAGCATAATAACTGTATATGTTAGCTATATAGGTCCCCTTATTCCCGTAGAGCTCTCCCTCATCATCGGAGGAATAATTTTATTGATGATAGGAGTAATTTGGAGAGGGAAGAAGGGGAAGATAAGGGAAGGCTTGAGAGGATGGTAAATGACTTTTGTCTCAAAAATTCCTTGACAAGTGGATAACCGTCTTGTATAATTTGATAGACATTTGGATGGGCGAGGGGGTAATTTTGGGCGCTTCTAAACTTACCATAGCTATCGATGGGCCAGCCGGAGCGGGGAAGAGCACTATAGCAAAGTTAGTAGCCCAGAGATTAGGCTATCGCCACCTCGACACCGGGGCTATGTATAGAGCTGTGACTTGGAAGGCTATACAAGAGGGGGTCTGCATCTCTTCGGAAGAAGCTTTAGGAAAATTAAGCGAGGAGATAAAGATCGAGATCGGGAATGATTCTAGGATATTTATCGACGGAGAAGATATAACCGAGAAGATAAGGAGCCCCGAGGTAGATAGGGCTGTTTCTCCCGTATCTAAGGTTGCCGAAGTTAGGGAGGAATTAGTAGCTCAGCAGAGGAGGATGGCTCTTGGCAAGGCGGTAGTGATGGAAGGAAGGGATATCGGGACCGTTGTTCTTCCGCAGGCTGATGTCAAGATATACCTAACGGCTTCCCTGGAGGAAAGAGCCAGACGCAGGGTTAAGCAGTTGAAGGAGAAGGGGATTTCAGTTGATCTGGAGACGGTAATAGCTGAGATAAAGAGACGGGATAGTATGGATAGCGAGAGAGCGCTTGCTCCTTTACGCAAGGCAGATGAGGCGGTGCTTATTGATACCACTTCTATGTCCATTGAGGGGGTCGTCGAGGCTGTGCTTGAGCAGGTGGAAAGGAGAGCGGAAAGTTGTTCTACCGCTTCGCCAAAATAGTGATGTTCATACTCTTCAAGCTCCTCTTCCGAGTGAAGGTGGAGGGGAGGGAGAATATCCCTGCGAAGGGTCCAGCTATTTTCGCCTCTAATCATACGAGTTATGTAGATCCTATAGTGATCGGGATATCAGTGAAGCCCCAGGTGACATTCTTGGCGAAGAGGGAACTTTTCTCGGTGCCGATATTAGGTAGCATTATCAAGATGCTGGGAGCTCTTCCGGTGAGGTCAGGAGTAGCTGATAGGGAATCCTTGCGAAAGATCCTTGAGGCTTTGCAGGATGGCAAGTTCGCTGGTTTATTCCCAGAGGGGACGAGAAGCAGAGATGGAGATCTTCTTCCTCCTCGTATGGGAGTAGCTATGATAGCTCTTAAAACTAATTCTCCTATTGTTCCTACCGCTATTAGCGGCACTTATAAGGTGCTTCCAGCGGATGCCCACTTTATACGCCTCGCTCCTGTCAAAATTCGCTTTGGTCCTCCTATATATCCCGAGGATTTTGCGGATAAGAGGGATAGAAGGCAGTTGATAAGTGAGCAGATTATGGAGGAGATAAGAAGGTTGTTGGAAATTAATAAAAGGAGTGAGGAGAGAAAGCAAGCTGGGTGATCTCAATTAACGGAGTGGAATTTATGGAAGTTATACTGGCTGAATGTGTCGGTTTCTGTTCAGGGGTAAAAAGGGCGATACAAATGGCTTTAGATATCGCAGAGGAAAATAAGGGCCGGAAGATATATACCTTGGGGGATATCATTCATAATCCCCCTGAGATAGAAAGGCTTAGAGAACAGGGGATCGAGAAAGTAGAAGATATATCCTTGGCTAAGGACGGGATCTTGATGATTCGCTCTCACGGCGCTCCTCCTGAAGTTATAGAAGAGGCTCATAGGCAGGGGATAGAAGTGATAGATACTACCTGCTCGAAAGTGCGAACTGCTCAGAACTTAGCTGCCTCCCTGAAGAGGGAGGGATATAAAGTGGTGATAGTGGGCGATAAAGCACATCAGGAAGTAATAGGAATTTTAGGATATGTGGGTGGAGAAGCAATAGTGATTCAGAATGAGGAGGAAGCTCGTCAACTGCCTAGGATGAAGAGGGTAGGGGTTATCGCTCAAACTACCCAATCTCACGATGATTTCGAGAGAATTCGGAAGATTTTAACGGAGAAGGCTGGAGATATAAAGGTATATAACACTATATGCTATGAGACTGTAAAGAGGCAGGATACTGCAAGAGAACTAGCAGGACAGGTAGATATAATGATCGTAGTAGGCGGACATAATAGTGCCAATACGAAACGCCTGGCTGAAGCCTGTCGCCGAGCAGGGGTTGAAACCTATCATATAGAGGATCCTAGTGAGTTAGAGGAGAAATGGTTCATCGGCAAGAAGAAGGTTGGTATGACCACCGGAACTTCGACTCCCGACTGGATGATAACGAAAGTTAGAGAGGCAATAGAGCATATCCCTGGAAGAAACCGTATAGAAGT
>CAZSTA010000168.1:3629-7191 GCA_964609495.1 uncultured bacterium
TAAAGGCGAGGAAAATTAAGAAGACCTCCAGCTCTTAGGCAGCGAAAGAGAGGAGGCCGATCAGGAGGTAATAGTTTTGGATGAAGAGGTGAAGTTTGAGCAGATGGTTGATAAGGACGATCTATCAAGGGAAGAGAACGAACAGTCAGAAACTGAGGAGGTGAAAACGGAGAAGGATTCGGAGTTTGAACCATCTACGGCGGAGGAAGATGAGATGGAGACTGAAGAAGAACTTCAGGAGGAAGTTATCCAGACAGAAGAAGATGTTGAGCAATCTGAGAGTGTAGAATCCAGCTTTCTTGCCTCGGGGGTGGAAGAGGAAGCGGAGACTCAGGAAGAACCTCAAGGGGAAGTTATCGAAGAAGATGAGGAAGAAGAGACTCCTCCCATAGTCGATTATGAGAGGACCTTTAAGGTCTTCAAGGAGGGCGAGATAATCAGAGGATCGATAGTCCAGATAGGCCTAGAGGAGGTTCTAGTGGATATAGGATATAAATCCGAGGGGATCGTCTCCATAAATGAGTTCAAGACCAAATCGGGAGATCTAGAGGACTGCGAAGTTGGCGAAGAATTAGATGTAATGATTGTGAGGGTCGAGGATGAGGAGGGCAACATGATCCTCTCGAAGCAACGAGCGGAATATGAGAAAGCCTGGCAGATGCTCACCGAGGCTGATATTGAGGACAAGGTTATCGAGGGAGCTGTAGATAGGGTAGTCAAAGGGGGATTAATAGCAGATTTAGGTGATATCTCAGGCTTTATTCCTGCCTCTCAAATAAGCCAGCGGAGAGAGAGTAATCTAGATAAGTATATAGGAGAGACCTTGCGACTGAAGGTCATCGAATTGGATAGAGGTAGAAATAGAATAATCCTTTCTCGCCGAGTGGTATTGGAGGAGGATGAGACTCGTCGTAGGAATGAACTCTTCGCTAGTTTAGAGGAAGGACAGGTGAGAAAGGGTGTAGTAAAGAACTTAGCAGGATTTGGAGCCTTCGTTGATCTGGGCGGCATCGATGGTCTCATTCATATATCCGAGTTATCCTGGGGGAGAATTAGACATCCTTCAGAGAAAGTCTCGGTAGGAGATGAGATTGAGGTCAAGGTCCTCTCAGTCGATGAGGAAAACGGAAGGATATCCCTCTCCTTGAAACAGATGGAGCCAGATCCTTGGAGCACCGCGGCGGAGAAATATCCAGTGGGTTCTATCATTATCGGAAAGGTGAAGAACATCGTGGACTTCGGCGCATTCATCGAGTTGGAGGAGGGATTAGAAGGGCTCCTCCCTATATCCGAGATGTCCTGGACTCAACGCTTGAATCATCCCTCGGAGATGATATCGAACGGAGATACGATCAAGGTGGTCGTTCTGGATATCAATCAGGATAGGAGGAGGATGTCACTTGGCTTAAAGCAAATAGAGCCCGATCCCTGGATGACGGTAGATGAGGAGTTTCCGGTAGGCTCGATAATAAAGGGTAGGATAGTTCGCTTGGTCAGCTTCGGAGCTTTCGTGGAGCTTAAACAGGGGGTAGAAGGTCTGATCCATATCTCTCAGCTATCTCAAGAGCGAGTGGAGAAGCCAGAGGATGTGGTCTCCGTAGGGCAAGAGGTTAAAGCTGAGGTGGTCAAGGTTTATCCCGCAGAGCGAAGGATAGATCTAAGCATCAAGAGAGTGGAGCAGGATGATTTAAAACAAGATATGCTTCAGTATCTACCTAACAAGGGTAAAGGTGATATGAAGTTGGGAGATCTAATCGGAGATCTAAAGGATATAATAGGTTAGTCCTTCGCAACTAGAGGAGAAGGTGCTGAGTTGAGGAGTTCTAAAGGAGTGGTCGTAGCAGCGGTAGCCAAGGGAAGTATCGCCAGCCGAGCGGGGATCGCGGTGGGAGATCACCTCCTCAGCATAGATGGTCAGTCTATAAAAGATATTATAGATTATAGATACCTCATCGCGGAAGAGGAGTTAGAATTATCTCTTTTAACTGAAGAGGGAAGAAGAAGGGTATCCATAGAGAAGGGTTATGATGAAGATCTGGGTATCTCCTTCGCTTCTCCCACGATCGATCGCCTCAGGCGTTGCACGAACAGGTGTATATTCTGTTTCGTTGATCAACTTCCTCCCCATCTACGTTCTACTCTATACTTTAAGGATGAGGATTACAGATTATCATTCTTAGAGGGTAGTTATATAACCCTTACGAGTATTACGAAGGCTGATCTGGAGCGAATAATAAGATTTCGCTTGAGTCCTCTATATATATCGGTTCATGCTACTGAAGGGAAGCTCAGGGAGATGATGATCGGTAATCCGAGAGCTTCTCTGATTAAGGAACAGTTGAGGTGTTTAACTGAGGCTGGGATCGAGCTTCATACTCAGGTGATAGTTTGTCCAGGGATAAATGATGGTTCTCATCTGGAGCGAACGATATCAGATCTCGTTTATCTATCTCCTCCCCAAATTCGTTCTCTAGCGATAGTTCCCGTGGGTTTGACCCGTTTCCGCCAAGGACTCTTTCCTCTGCGCAAGGTAAACAAGGAAGAAGCCGAAAGGATTATAGAGCAAGTATCCTCCTGGCAGAGATCTTTCAGACGAGAGTTGGGGTCGAATTTCGTCTTTTTGGCTGATGAATTCTACCTGATGGCTCAGGAGGATGTCCCAGATTATGAGCATTACGAGGACTTCCCCCAGGTAGAGAATGGAGTAGGGATAACTCGCCTATTCTCGGATGAGTGGAGGAAGGTGGAGAAGGAATTACCAGGCGAGATAGAGATGCCGATAAAAGTGGCGGTAGTTACTGGGGAGTCGGCAAGCGGTATCCTGAAGATGGTGGCTGATAGACTCAATCTTATCGCTGGGTTGGAGGTAGATCTTCTGGTGGTGAAGAATAGATTCTTTGGGGATACGGTTACCGTAGCTGGCCTCCTCACTGGTCAGGATATAGCGGAAGCCGCGAACGATCGGGATTTAGGAGATCTGCTCTTGATACCAAAGGTAGCCCTGAAGAGAGATGAGGATATATTTTTAGATGATCTAAGCCTTGAGGATTTAGAAGGCAGGTTAAACTTATCTCCCCAGAGGAAGGGAAAAAAGGTGAAGGTGAGGGCAGTTCCTCCCACTCCTAGTGGATTGCTTCATTATTCGATAGGATAGTGGATTAAGAGCGATGATAAAGACGATAAATAAACCGCTAGTAGCGATAGTAGGCAGACCCAACGTCGGTAAATCCACCCTCTTCAATCGTTTGATGGGCCGGAGCATGGCGATAGTAGATGATCAGCCAGGGATAACCCGAGATCGTCTCTATGGCGATTGTGATTGGGCGGGAAGGGATTTCGTGCTCATCGACACAGGAGGGTTGGAGGGCGAGGTCTCCGATTCTCTGAAGGGAAGAGTTAAAGAACAGATAGAATTGGCGATAGCGGAGGCTGATCTCATACTTCTCCTAGTTGACGCGATAGATGGATTAGTCGCTGATGATGTGGAGGCCGCTTCTTTGCTTCGTTCGAGTGGTAAGGAGATTCTCTTAGTTGTTAATAAGGCGGAGGGAGAGAGATTCGA
>CAZSTA010000168.1:7201-8289 GCA_964609495.1 uncultured bacterium
TTTCTACTCCCTCGGTTTAGGAGAGCCGTTTCCTATCTCAGCTATTCAGGGGATAGCGACAGGTGATCTTCTGGATGAGATAGTGGAGCGATTGCCCGAAGTTGAGGCGGAGGAGAAGGAGAGGGAAGCGATAAAGATAGCGGTAGTAGGAAGACCGAATGTTGGTAAATCATCGCTCGTTAATAAGATACTGGGAGAAGAGAGAGTTATCGTTCATAGTTCTCCAGGAACCACCAGAGATACTATCGATACCTACCTCTCTCGAGATGGAAGGGAATTTATATTGATCGATACTGCGGGAATAAGACGCCGAAAGAGGGTAGAGGAGGGAGTGGAGAAATATGGAGTGAATCGCTCTTTAAGAGCGATAGAGCGTTCTGATATAGCCCTATTGATGATCGATGCCACCGAGGGGGCGACCGATCAGGATCAACAGATAGCTAGATTTATAGATGAATCCGGAAAAGGATGTATAATCCTCGCTAATAAATGGGATTTAGTGGATAAGGATAGCTACACCGCTATATATTATGAGAAACAAATTGCGGAAAAATTTAATTTCTTGAATTCCTCTCCTATAGTCTTCATCTCCGCTCTCACTGGGCAGAGGGTAGTGAAGATATTACCTCTGGTGGAAGCTGTAGCGGAGGAGAGAGCTCGTCGCATCTCAACTGGAACGCTCAACGATTTCATAACCAAGGTGGTTGCTAGAAGACCGCCTCCTGTTCGGAGAAGGGGAAAGCGGGTTAAGATCTACTATGCAACTCAAGCCTCAGTAAATCCACCTACTATCATCCTCTTTGTCAACGACCCGGAGCTATTGACCGAACCTTATAAAAGATATCTGATAAACCGATTGCGAGAGACTTATGGCTTCATAGGGACTCCGATAAGATTGGTGGCTAGGAAGAGCAAAGGGAGGGCTTGATCTCTAGAGATCAGAAATTTTCAGAAAAACTCTTGCCAAAACAGAAAATTTATGGTAAAATAGAGAAGAAGGTCGGGGCGTGGCGCAGTCTGGTAGCGCACTAGCATGGGGGGCTAGTGGTCGCTGGTTCAAATCCAGTCGCCCCGACCATTTCTATGCC
>CAZSTA010000169.1:0-1938 GCA_964609495.1 uncultured bacterium
ATCGGGGGTATCATATTCTTAGTTCTTCGTTAGGGAGTTAAAGACTAATTCCCCCCTCACCCTATCCCTCTCCCACGAGGGGAGAGGGGACGCTGAGATTGAACTAAAGCCCTTTATTTCCCCCTCCCTTGATGGGAGGGGGTTAGAGGGAGGGTGATAATTAACAAGATCTCTGATAGCCTTATTAATTCAGCAAAAACCAAGATGGGAGGGGTTAGGGGAGTTCAAAACCGCTAGCACAATATTCTACATACTTACTAAGTTTGACAGTTGGCTGAGGCCTACAGAATCAAGGATCTGAATTGAAGTCACCTTAAAATCTGCCGAATAAAGGGGGATGTTAACTCGATAAACCCAGCGAGTTCAACAAACCACCATAAAGAGGACCCTGGAGATGATCAAGAATGTTTAAAAATATGAAGCTTAGCACCAAACTTTTGGTAGCTTTTTTGGCTGTGGGCATAATCCCCTTTGCCATTATTAGTGTTATCTCTCTAAGCCATTCCAATCGCACCCTTTTAGATCATTCTTTTGATCAGCTTCAAAGTGTGCGGGAAATCAAGAAAACCCAGATCGAAAGTTATTTTGCCGAGCGTAAGAGCGACATGGACGCTCTTATAGAACTCGTAGGAACGTTCAGGGAACAAGCCTTTGACAAGCTCAAGGCCGTGCAGACGATCAAAAAGAAGCAGATTGAAGAGTATTTCAATATAAGGCTGGTAGGCATATCGCTCCTATCGAATAACGATACCTTAGTGGTAGCGAGGGAGGCTTTTGAGCAAGCCTTTCACCTAGCTGGAGGCGAAGAGACGGGTGATACGCAATGGAACGCTGTTGCAGCCAAGTATGGTCCCTGGCTGGAGCAGTTCAAGGAGGAATTGGGCCTCTCCGACCTTCTCCTGATTACCAAAGATGGCGATGTGATTTACACCGTGGGCAGAGGGTCCAACCTGGGGCAGAATCTAATCGAGGGACCGTTGAAGGACAGTCCCCTTGGCAAGTGCTTCGAGAAAGCCCTGAACGGTTTGACGCTGGCCGATTTTGAACCCTATGCACCCCACAACAACGAACCCTCCGCCTTTATAGGTGCACCAATCAAGAAGGATGGTGAGACCGTCGGCGTGGTAGCGCTGGAGCTCTCCATTGATGGGATCAATGAGATCATGCCCGAGCGCACCAGCCTGGGCAGGACTGGAGAGATCTACCTGGTGGGGCCTGACAAGCGCATGCGCTCCGCCTCTTTTTTGGATCCCGAAACCCATTTGGTCAAGGCTTCCTTTGCCGGCACCATTGAGGAAAACGGCGTGGATACCAAAGCCAGCCGCGAAGCTCTTGCCGGAAAAAGTGGGGTTGAGGTGATGGAGAACTACAACGGCAAGCTGGTGCTTTCAGCATACGCTCCCCTCAAGATTCAGGATCTGAACTGGGCTATCATTGCCGAGATCGATATGGAGGAGGCCTTTGTCCCTGTGGACGAGGAAGGCAATGAATTTTTTGCCAGGTACAAGGAAAGATATGGTTACGACCTGCTCCTGACAGATTCGGCCGGCTATGTCTTCTATACGGTGGAAAAGGAGGCCGATTACCGGACCAACCTGGTCAGCGGCAAATACAGCAGCTCCAATCTAGGGAGACTTATCAGGCAGGTTTTGAATTCAAAACAGCTCAGCATGGTTGATTTTGAACCTTATGCGCCCAGCAATAACACGCTCTCTGCCTTTATCGCTCAGCCTTTGGTTCATGGTGAAAACATAGACGTCGTGTTAGCTCTCCAGATTCCCATTAAAGCGATCAATAGTATCATCATGCAGCAGTATGAAGGTATGATTAAGACTGGGAAGATCTATCTGGTGGGTAGCGACAATCTCATACGCTCCGCTTCTTCTCCCGATCTCACTGATCCCTCTTTTGCTAATCCAGACAAGGGTAGTATTGACA
>CAZSTA010000169.1:1948-8232 GCA_964609495.1 uncultured bacterium
CGATGCCAAGGTTATCAAGGATTACAGGGACAACCAGGTGCTTTCAGCTTATACCCCCTTGAAGGTGGAGGGTATAACCTGGGCTCTGTTGGCTGAAATCGATAAAGCAGAAGCCTTTGCTGTGGTCAATAAAGTAAAATGGATGATAGGTATTATTGCTATCATCGGTGTTGCCGCCATCATTGCTATTGCCATTTTGATCACCCGTTCTATTACCCAGCCCTTTAAAGAGATATTCAAGGGATTGAAAACCTTCAGCGTAATTGAATTCCAAGAAACCGGGGTAAACTTCAATAGAGTCATCGAGGGGATGAGCGAGAGCGCCGAGCAAGTCTTTTCAGCCTCGGACCAGATGGCGCAGTCTAGCCAACAGATGGCCGGGAACGCCAATGAGCAGGCTTCAAGCCTCGAGGAAATCTCCTCCTCGCTCTATGAGATGGTCTCAATAACCAGACAGAACGCTAACAACACCAAGCAGGCCAACACGATGGCCGATAATGTGCGTAGCTCCGCTGAGCAGGTCAACATGGTGACTGGCGAAGTGCGCGTCTCTGCCGAGAGGAGCAGGGATGCTATGGTGCGGATGTCCGAGGCGGTTTCGAGGATCAAGACCTCCTCGGACGAGACAGCCAAGATCGTCAAGACGATCAACGAGATCGCTTTCCAGACGAACATATTGGCTCTGAATGCGGCAATCGAGGCCGGTCACGCTGGGGACGCTGGCAGAGGGTTTGCGGTGGTAGCTGGAGAGGTTCGCAGATTGGCTCAACGTAGTGCCGAGGCGGCTGAGGATACCGCGGCGCTCATCGAGGAATCCCAGAAGAATGCTGAGAACGGTGTTGCGGTGTCGGGCGAGGTGGCGGACATCCTCAGGCAGATCATCGAGGGGATCCAGAAGGTGACGCGGCTCATCGGTGAGGTTTTCGCGGCTAGCGACGAGCAGGTGCGGCTCATCAGCGAGGTCTCCGCTGCCAGCGACGAGCAGGCGCGGGGTATCGAACAGGTCAACATAGCAGTAGCCCAGATGGATGAGGTCACCCAGTCTAACGCAGCCAGCGCTGAGGAGATAGCCTCAGCTAGCGAGGAACTCTCTGCTCAGGCCAGGGAGCTCAATGAGATAGTCAGCGTCCTGTTGAGGATAGTGGGAGACAGCAAAGCAGATGAGAGCGGAGGAGGCTTAATGGAACATACCTTGGAGGACAAGCAAATTCGTATGGCACTGATCGAAGAGCGTAAGGACTTCCGTAGCCAAGTACACGAATTGCTTCACAGAGATGTCAAACCAGAGGAGGTCATTCCTCTGGAGGAAGATGAGGAATTTAAGGATTTCTAGGTAGAAAGATCAATCACCGACTTTCTGATACCGGGGTTGAGCAATGTAGTGGTGCTCAAAGTTCATAGGATATGGACAAAGCGACGTTCGACAAACTTAGAAAGATCATATATGAGAAGAGTGGCATCTCATTGAGAGCAGATAAGGAGGCTCTGGTCTGTGCGCGGATTGGCAAACGGATGCGCTCCCTCGGTATCCATGACTACCGAACCTATCTCTGGTACGTGATGCAGGACAAGAGCGGAGAGGAGACCATTTACCTGATTGATGCCATCTCGACTAATGTGACGGGCTTCTTCCGTGAAGCCGATCATTTCGACTTCCTGAGAGAAGCCGTCTCGGAGTGGTTGGCTCAAGGACAGAGGCGATTCCGGTTCTGGTCGGCAGCCTGCTCGACTGGAGAAGAACCCTACTCGCTCGCCATGACGCTCCTTGAGACTGTCAACAACCCAAACATAGATATAAAGATTCTCGCCACGGATATCTCCACGCGCGCTCTGGATAAGTGCCGGAGGGGAACATACGATGAAGAGAGGATGGAGCCTGTTCCTCCAGCTCTCAGGGAAAGTTACTTCGATCGGCATCGCGATGAGCAGGGCATCTACTACACGGCTAAGGGTGCTCTGAAGAATTTAATCGTCTTCAAGCGGCTCAACCTATCCACCCCGCCGTTTCCCATGCGCGGCCCGCTTGATGCGATCTTCTGCCGTAATGTAATGATCTACTTCGACGACAATGTCCGGATAAATCTCCTCGCTGATATGTATCGCCTTCTCAAGCCTAGTGGATATCTGATGGTTGGTCACGCCGAGAGTTTGACGGACATAGTGAGCGATTTCAAGGCTGTGAAGCCATCGATATACGTCAAGAGATAAGGGGTGAGCACATCTTTGCCAGGCTGTCAAATATGGAGCGAAAGGCAGAAAGCTTCTGTCGTAATGGAGCGTAAAACGTGAACCACACCGTTGGCATATCGGAGATGAAGATCTCGAACCAGGTGGATGATGTTCTGGTCACCTACTTCCTTGGTTCATGTATTGGGCTATCGCTCTACGACCCTATCGTCCACGTTGGTGGCTTGATCCACTGCATGCTGCCGCTGTCGAAGATCGATCCTGTGAAGGCAAAGTCCAATCCTCAGATGTTCATCGACACCGGGGTGCCTGCCCTCCTGCAAGCCGTCTTCGAGCTGGGTGCCGAGAGAAGGCGCCTGGTAGCTAAGGTAGCCGGCGCCGCGATGTTGCTCGACGATAAAAGACTGTTCAAAATCGGGGAGCGGAACTACACCGTCCTGCGAAAGCTCCTCCGGAAGAACAACATCTCGATTGCCGCGGAAGACGTCGGTGGGATGATCACGCGGACGATGTATCTATACATAGCGACAGGACGAACCATCATCAAGTCAGGGGGATGGGAGACGGAACTGTGAACCGTAGAGAGGAGATCTTGATGATCGGAGTCGGAACGGGCATTGACGGACTCAACTATCATCTATCCAGTGAAGCTACGTCAAGATTAAAACTGACAACTCATACCACCGAGGCAGTCGTCCGTAAAATCCTGGGTGGGTGAACTGGACGAACTACGCGACTAATATCAGGGGGTAACCAATATGGCTCTCAATATTCTTAAGGAAGAACTCCCTCAAACTACTCTGCTATAACTTTCACGGGAGGTTCAAAGGATATGAAAACCCGTGTTTTGGTTGTAGATGACTCGGCACTTGCACGCGAGATCCTTTCACGGGAGCTCTCGCGTGATCCTGAACTCGAGGTGGTGGGAACGGCGCCTGACGCATTTGTCGCCCGGGATAAGATTGTGAAGTTGAAACCGGATGTCGTTACGCTGGACGTTGAGATGCCCCGTATGGATGGCATCACATTCCTGAGAAAGCTGATGCGGTATCATCCCCTGCCTGTAATCATAATCTCGTTACTCACACCAAAAGGGGGGAGGCTGGCTCTCGAAGCCATCGAGGCTGGCGCTGTGGATGTGATATGCAAGCCGGGAACGACCTACACAGCCGACGATATGTTAGTGGAACTTATCGACAAGGTCAAGGCCGCCGCCTGGGTAAAAGTGCCGGAGCAGAACGCGAGTATTCCCCGAACCCCGGCCTCTCCCCAGCGTCTGACTATGATACGTGGCACCAACAAAGTCGTTGCCATCGGGACCTCCACCGGAGGAACTCAAGCCCTCCAGCGGGTGCTTTCGGCGATGCCTGAGAACGCCCCCGGTATCGTAATCGTTCAGCATATGCCCCAATACTTCACTCGCTCGTTTGCGGATCGCCTCAATCAGCTTTGCGCGATAGAGGTGAAGGAGGCCGAGGACGGTGACATCATTGTCCCGGGCAAAGCCCTCATTGCCCCTGGCAACTACCATATGTTGCTCCGTTGCTCCGGCACCGGGTACTGCGTCCAGATCAAGGATGGGCCGCTCGTATCTCGAAACCGCCCCTCTGTGGACGTGCTCTTCAAGTCCGTCGCACGCTGCGCTGAACATAATGCCATAGGCGTCATTATGACAGGTATGGGCAGCGACGGAGCCGAGGGCCTGCGGGAAATGAAGGACAGTGGTGCGAACACGATCGCTCAGGATGAAGCCAGTTGTGTCGTCTTTGGCATGCCCAAAGAAGCTATAGCGCTGAAGGCGGTTGACTACATTGTGCCCCTCGACTCCATTCCCAAAAAGATCCTCGAACTCGCTGAGAATAGAAACCAGTTCATCTCGGCGAGATAGGGCAGGGGATACAAGACGCTCTCCCACAACGCCTCCTTTCAGATCATCCGAGAGCCTTATTCACAGTACCCATCTCCAGATGATGACCAAGTTCGGCCACGCGTTCTCTCATCGAGTTTCTTGACAATAAGTTCATTAGTCCTAGAATACGATATATTTAACTAAACTTGTGAGGAGGATATAGATATATATGCAGATAGTAGTCATCGGAGCAGCAATTTGTGGATTAAGAGTCTCAGCCATAGCTGAGCGGGTGGGTTTTCTTCTGGCTAAGGAGGGAGCCATTTTAATTTGCGGAGGTCTGGGAGGAGTTATGGAGGCCGCCGCGCGAGGAGCTAAAAACGCAGGAGGTACTACCATTGGGATCCTCCCAGGTTTCTCTGCAAGTGAGGCTAATGATTATATAGATGTAAAGATAGTGACCGGATTAGGTCACGCTTGCAATGTTTTGGTAGTTCGCTCGGCAGATGCAATCATCGCTATATCTGGAGGATATGGAACTCTTTCGGAGATAGCTTTGGCTTTGAAGATGGGTGTTCCGGTGATCGGATTGGATACCTGGGAGCTTGAGGAAAACTTGATAGAGGTAGCTCGAGATCCAGAAGACGCGGTGCAAAAAGCGATAAATGTTGCAATAGGGGGATTTATATGAGGAGATATCGAGCGATCTTCTTCGATATGGGAGGCACCTTAGTCCACGTGGATGTTGGAAAATCTTTAGCCCTTCTGGGTGCTAAATATGGCTTGGAATTTGATGAGGAGAAGGTTAGAGATGCCTGGGAAAAAGCGAATGAACACTTCAGGG
This sequence comes from uncultured bacterium, assembly GCA_964609495.1. GTDB lineage: Bacteria > CAZSTA01 > CAZSTA01 > CAZSTA01 > CAZSTA01 > CAZSTA01. The sequence continues at coordinate 6,829 of CAZSTA010000169.1, forward strand.
ATGATTATATCAATAGCTTCCCTTATATGTCAAATGAGGAAATATACAATTTTACCTTGGAATTTAATGAATTTGTTCTAAGGTCGCTTGGGATAGAGGATAATTTAAGGTTTTATGCTCTTAAAATATATGAAGAGCTTGACGAATTCATAGAATTAATCACCTTTCCAGAGGTCGAGGAGGTATTAAGTTATCTCGAACAAAAGGGATATATTCTCGGTATAATATCGAATTGGAGCGATATTCTAAGTGAATGTTGTTCCAGGTTGGGCCTCTCTCGTTACTTCAATTTCATCTTATCTTCGGCTGTAGAGCGAGCGCAGAAGCCCGATCCCGTTATCTTCCAACGAGCATTAGCTCTAGCTGGAGTTAAGCCTGAGGAGGCTATTCATATAGGAGATTTCTACGAGGCAGATGTATTAGGAGCTAGAGAGGTGGGAATAACTCCAGTTCTCATAGATAGAGATAGTCGATATGATGACGAGTTGGATTGCGTAAAGATTAAATCCTTGACTGAGCTTAAGGGTATTCTCAATGAAGATCTATAAGCGACTAGAGGGAGAGGTCATAGGATAATGAAGTATAAAGCGATATTTTTCGATATGGGGCACACCTTAGCATATAGGGAGCCTCCTCGAGAGGACATCTTCGCCCTTATATGTGCCAAATATGGCTTGGAAAATCTTGATAAGGATAGACTTAGAAAGGCTTTCCCTATCTCCGAGGAATATTTTGAGCTTAACTATTCGGAGAGATGGGATTTGATCTCCGAGGAGGAGAGAGAGAAAGTCTACTTAGAGTTGAATAGGATGATCTTACGAGAGGCAGGAGTTGATGAGGATAAGATCAACTTTCTTGCCACTAAAATACATGAGGAATTCAAGAATTATCGGAGGTGGGTGGCTTTTCCTGATGCTAAACAGGTTTTGGCAGAGCTTGAGAGAGACGGATATATCTTAGGAATGGTATCGAATTGGGACCGGAATTTACCAATATTATGTGAGGAGTTGGGATTAGCAGATCATCTGAGATTCATCTTAGCTTCCCGAATAGAGGGGGTTAGAAAGCCCAATCCCGTTATCTTCCAACGAGCGTTAGCTCTAGCTGGAGTTAAGCCCGAGGAAGCCCTTCATCTAGGAGATTCTTATAGAGCAGATGTAATTGGAGCGAGAGAGGTGGGGATCACTCCAGTGCTTATAGATAGAGATAGTCGATATGATGACGAGTTAGATTGCATAAAGATCGAATCTTTGAGAGAACTGAGGAGTGTATTGAACAGGGTCACATCGTAGAGATGCTCCATTCCGAATTAGCGACCTAATGATGATAAAATCCGTGGATGCATATAGAATCTGGGATCTGAGATCTAATTTACTTTGTATTACACCCTCCCCCTATCCCCCT
>CAZSTA010000170.1:0-8230 GCA_964609495.1 uncultured bacterium
AAAGTTTCATAGAATTCAATTTCATATTCACAATTCCCTCCTTATGATCTTAATTCGTGTTAATTCGGGTGTTTCGTGGACAATATCCTGTAGCTACTCCCTTTCCTTCTTGCAGTTTTGTATTACTCTCACCCCCTTTTAATCTTATTATCATATTATAACATAACTTTAAAATCTGTCAACTCTTCTTTTTTGGGCTCGAAGAAGTTAAGCGCTTTTGCTTAGTTGCTTTGGATTTAGTTCTTTTCCTTCCGCTTAAGAGTCGCACGAAATTGCCCCAAAAACCCATTGCAATAAAGTTGGCAAAGTTTTGCATCTCTACTCATCTCCTCTTAATATATTATAGTTGTTGCCGCCTCCTTTGGGAATCATACTCGGAGAACAACTGCTCTAGTTCACTTCGTTCGGAAGGGGCGAGAGTATCGTAGAGGGATTTACTATTCACTAGACGCTTTAAGTTATTATAAGTCGATTTGATATAAGGGCTATCCGAATTGAGAAACAACTTTAAGGCTTGGCGATAGTTCTCATAAGCGTTTCTTATATCCTCCATCGTCTCATATACCTTCCCGATATTGTTTAGATCGCTAGCCTCTATTTCGGTATTTCCTAATAGCTGATTTATCTTTCGAGAGCTCTGATAATAATTTAGAGCCTCTTCATATTTCCCCTCAGCGCTATAGATAAGACCGAGATTGCCCAGAGTGATAGCTTCCCCATATAGATTGCCCGATCGACGTATTGTCTCCAGGGCTTGAGATAAATAAACTTGAGCGCTCTTAAGATCCCCTAGATCTCGATAGATAAGACCGATATTACTGAGATCCGCCGCCTGTCCTTCTAAGAATTCAATATCGCGGTGTATCTGCAAGGCGGTATTATATAACTTAAGAGCATCCTCTATATCTCCTTTTCTCCGATGCAATACGGCCATTGCCACCAGATCGCGAGCCTCTCCCTCCCGATTTCCAATCTCTTGATCGACCCTAAATGCCCTCTGATAGTAGTTTATAGCTTGATCGGCGTCTCCTAGACCGCTGTAGATCTCTCCAAGGTTGCTTAGATCATCCGCCTCCGCCCGTTTATAGCCAAATTTATGGTGAAGCTCAAGCGCTTTTTTATAGTATCTCATCGCTTCCTCTAATATTCCTAGATTTACATAGACACCTCCAATATAGCCCAAGATGTCCATCTCTCCTTGCTGATAACCAAGTTGATGGTGGATATCCAAAGCTCTTCGGTAGTAATTCAAAGCAGAGTTGAGATCTCCCAGCGCAGAGGAGACTCGTCCGATATTGGTTAGATCATCCGCCTCCGCCTGGCGATATCCATTTTGATGATCTATCTCAAGCGCTTGCTCGAAGTATGATTTTGCCTCCCTCAGTTTCCCTAAGGCACTTAAGATAAGGCCAATATTTCCGAGATTGTCAGCTTCCTCCTGCCGCTGGTTGATTTTATGATGCAATTCTCTTGCCTGTTTTAGATGTTTCAAAGCCTCTTCTAAATTGCCCATTGCGACGTTCATCATCCCGAGGTTAGTCGATTGGGCCGCCTCTCCCTTCTCATATCCGATCTGACGAGATACCTCCAGTGATTCCTCGAAATAGGATTTTGCCTCGTTTATCTCTCCCCTATAGCGATAGATATTCCCGATATTGCCAAGCTGATTAGCCTCTCCCTCCCAATATAGGCTCTCGCGATCTATCTTTAACGCTTGCTCGAAGTAGGAGAGGGCTTCGTCCAGATGCCCCCGATCGGTGTGAAATATCCCTAGCTGGTCATATATTCCGCTTAATCCTCTTTGATAATTGTGCCTCTTGTAAATACGTAAACTCTTATTATATACTTCCTTCGCCTCTTCATATCTGCCTTGTATCTGATATATCATTCCTAACCAGTGATACATTGTGCCTTTCAACCAGCCCTTGCTCTTCTCCGCAGTTCGCTTCAGCAGTTTCATCCCCAGCTCAAGATATCCCCAGTCGCGCAGATTTCGAGCTATGACATTGAGCATATTGGCAGCATCGTCGAACTCCTCAGCTCGTAGATAGTGATAATGTGCTTCCAACCATTCCCTCAGATCGGAGGGATTCTTTCTGGCCTTTTTTAACCTCCTATGATAGAATCTACCCACTTGTTTGTGCAGACTTTTCTTTTCCTCCTTCTCAAGTTTATTATGGATATATCTTTTGACTAGATGATGCTCATAATATAGCCCGTATATATCTCTATCTAGAAGATATTTGCCCGATAATATATCTACCTCGCTATCGGAGGGAGATAAGGCTTTTAGTTCCTCTTCAGGTAATGGTTTTCTCACAATCGCCAACTGATTCAGCAGTTCTCTTTCCGATAAGCTCAACTCTCCATAGATCTTATCTATCAAATAGGTCTCCGATTTTTTGGGATCTTCTATATCCTTCAGAAGTTCTTCGATTGAGCTGACTTGGGCTAGGGCGGAGAATAGCAGAAGAGAGAGGGGGTGTCCTTTAGTTCGCTTATGGATGTTAGGCAGAATTCCCTCGTCAACTTCGAGACTCAATCCTGATAATAGCTCCGAAGTTTCTGAGAGAGTCAATCCTCTGAGGGAGAGCTTATACTTCCCCTCTATTTGATGATAGAGAGCAGGAAGACGCTTACTTATGATTATAATCCTAGATAGGAGATCGGACTGAAGGAGCGAGGAGAAGAAATTATCCAAAGCTTCGTCCTTTATCTCGCCATTTCCCCCGAGAAGTGCTTCGAAATCATCAAAGATCAAGAGATATTTTCTATTTAGGCTGTTAGTAAGGGTATTTATCTGATATTTAAGGGTAAGATGAGAATTTAAGAGACCTGTCAAAGATCTATCATTATATCGAGATACAAACTGCTCGAACTCGTATATTAACTCCTCGGAAGTGGGCACATAGAGAAAAGTTTTCCAGAAGACTCCTTCAAATTGATCTTCCGTCTCCTCAACGATCTTCTTGACCAAGGAGGTCTTACCTATACCAGGCGCCCCAGTTATTACTATGATCCTAGAGCCAGTCATCTGCCACTTTATATCCTTTATATATTTTTGTCTTCCGATAAACATATCAGCCAATTTTTATATCCTCCTTTTAGTCTATACTTCGTATTACCAAGTGACCTCACTCGTTCGGCTGTCTAAATAGCTCATCGCTTCTTCTATAAGAACGTTAAATATTAAAAGCTCCATCTCAATCCAACCTCCTGCTAAAGGAACAATCCGTTCTCAATCTCATCTCCCTATCATCCCTTCATTCCAGTTAGGGCTATTCCTTTGACGTAATACTTCTGAGTGAAGAAATAGACTACGAGAACTGGAGCGATGACGACTACTGAGGAGGACATCATCATTGGCCAGTCGGTGATATACCAGCTTAAATGCCTCTGTTTAAGAACCATTAGTCCTACCTCCAGCGTTCTCATCGACTCGGAATTAGCCATTAATAGCGGCCAGAGGAAATCGGTCCATACTCCCATAAAGGTGAAGACCCCCAAGGTAGCGATAGCAGGCTTCGAAAGAGGCACAAATATGCGCCAGTAGATGCTGAACTCCGAGCAACCGTCTATCCGAGCCGCATCCTCCAACTCCTTAGGGATGGTGAGGAAGAATTGGCGAAGAAGAAACATACCATAGACACTGGAGAGTCCAGGAACGATCAAGCCCCAGTAAGTATCTATCCAATTCAAGTAGTGGGCGATCAAATAAACGGGAATTAGGGTAACCGTTCCAGGGATCATCATCGTCGCTAGATAAGCGATGAAAAGCTCATCTCGACCGATGAAATTAAGACGAGCAAAGGCATAAGCGGCTAGTGAGCATATAAACAACTGCCCCAAAACGATAGATGTTGCCACCACAGTGCTGTTGAAGAAGAAACGTCCGAAGCGCTCTAATTTGAATACGTTAATATAATGCTCCCAGTGAAATTCTTCAGGAATTAGTTGGGGAGGAAAGATGAAGACCATATCGGTTTCCTTCAAGGAGGTAGATACCATCCAGATGAAGGGGAAGAGCATCGTGAGGGCTACCAAGCACAAGATCGTGTAGAAGACAGTCGTCTTGATCGCCCGCCATATAGAGAAAGGTTTCTTATCCATTAGTTCACACCTCCCGCTCTAATTACTAAACTATAACTACCATTGAAGCATAGATCTTCTCATATATCTAACTTGGATTAGAGTTATCACGAAAATTACGGCGAACAATACATAAGCTTGGGCCGAAGCATATCCCATAGTGAAGCGTTCGAATGCGCTTTGATAGATGTGATATCCCACCATATCGGTACTCTTGAGAGGTCCTCCCTCAGTCATAGCATAAACGATAGTAAAAGCTTGTAATGAGCCAATTACGGAGGTTATTGCCAAGAAGAAGGTAGTGGGCCTCAGAAGAGGGAGGGTGATATTCCAAAAGCATCTCCAATTACTCGCCCCATCGATTCTGGCGGCCTCGTAATATGTCTCAGGAATTCCCTGTAAGCCAGCTAGGAAGATAACCATCTGATAGCCAGCTCCCTTCCAGGTATTCACTATAATAAGGGCGTAAAGAGCCCAGCGAGGGTCGCCCAGCCAATTCACCCCGGGGATATGGAACCAACTCAGAAAGTAGTTCAGAAGTCCGAAATCAGGGTCGTATATCCAGGTCCAAACTATGGCGATCGCGACCATCGATACTATCACCGGAAGGAAGAATATCGTTCTGAACCAGGTAACGCCTTTGAGCTTTTGATTCATAACGAGAGCGATGATGAGACTTACAGTCATCCCTAAGGGGACGCCTACCCCGGCGAAGATAATAGTGTTCTTCATAGCATTCCAGAAATCACCATCGGTAAAGACCCAGATATAATTTCTCAATCCCACCCAAGGTTTACTACGACTGATGATGGACCATTTGTGGAAGCTAAGATATAGGCTCCAGAAGAGGGGAATAGCCGCGAAAACTATTAGATGGATAAAAGAGGGTAGGATGAAGAGGTATCCCACTTTCTTATTCTCACGGCTACGAAATCTATGAATGAATCCCTTTGTCATCAGAAACACTCCTTCACACACTAATCGAAAGATGGCCGATTCATATCTCTAATTATACTTCATTTATAGAGTTGTGTCAATTGGATCCGAGGCGTGAAAATCGAGAACCTCATCCCCAGCTTCTCTCCTTCAAGGAAAAGCATATAGAAGATAGGCGTCGAGCCTTTTCAACCCGACGCCCTAATATAGTTCCGAACGAGTCTATTAAGGGAAACTCCTCTACTTAGCGAATTCCCTATCGAGCTTCTTAGCCGCATCATCCAAAGCTTTCTGGACCGGAACGCCTCCGATAGTTATCTGCTCGACAGCATCGCTTAAGATATCCGAGAGCTGATCGGCTTTGGTGATCTTCGTTCCCCAAGGGGCACGCATATATTGGACCTCGTCGTTGAAGATCACCTCGTTGGGATGTTGAGTTTTCAACTCCTCAGCTACAGGGATGACGCCAGGGATAGCGATTCCGGAGAGGAGTGCCGACTTTTGAACCTCGGGGCCAGTCCAGTACTTGATGAACTCGTAGGCTTCCTTAGGATACTTAGTGGTAGCGGGGATGGAGTAGTTCGACTCGTAGAAGACGGTTACCCTCTTCTTATTCTGAGGTAATCCGACCACTCCAACCGTCTCCAAATTGAAGTGCTTGGAGAGCTGGAGCCCGACCATTGACCAGTGACCGCTGAGGACCATCCCTACTCTACCGGTTAAGAACTTATCCCAAGTGCCACCAACCATCGCCGTCCAGTCGGTAGGAGTAGGTGCTACCTTATGCTTGAGGAGAAGATCGGTAAAGAAGGTGATCGCTTCTACGGTCTCAGGGCTGTTGGTATATCCCTCCGCCTTAGCTCCATCAGGACTCAGGACATCAGCATCGTTCTGCCAGACCCAAGGGATCCACTGATAGAACCACTTGCTGAAGAGGAAGCCATACTGATCGATCTTCCCATCACCATCAGTGTCCCTAGTTAGACCTTTAGCGGTGGCGAGGAAATCTTCCCAGGTCCAGCCATCCTTCGGATAATCTAGCCCAGCCTCATTGAACATATCCTTGTTGTAATAGATAACCAAAGGAGTGAAGTCGTTGGGAAGTCCATAGAGCTTATCATCGAACTGATGGATAGCGAGGAGCTTCGGGAAGTAGATGCCGAGATCCATATCGGGGTCTTCCTTGACCAGCGGCATTATATCGAGAAGAGCTTCATTCTCGATAAAGAGAGGTAGCCTCTCGAAATCAGCATTGAAGACATCAGGAGGAGTTCCTGCAGCGATCGTAGCGAGTAGCTTCTCGATTCCCCCGGGTAAATCATCCATCTTCAACTTAACATCAGGATGCATCTCCTCGAACTTCGCCAGGTTCCTCTCCCTTTCCTTGCACAGCTCTGATTCCTTCTCATCGGGGCTGCACCCAAAGCCGAGAATCCATATCTCGGCCTTGGCTTTCGCCTGCCCTGTCCAAAGTATGGATACAGCGAGCAAGCATACTGCTGAGATCAATAGTAACTTTTTTAACATAGTTAATTCCCCCCTTAAAATAATTTTGGCGAATTTTTATCGTTACTTGAGCGTCCATATTATCTCTGAAATCCTTGAAATCCCCCCTTTCCTATCCGAGATAATCCCCATATATCTTTATCAGACTATCCTCTAAGATAGATATTGATGATGATCACCAGTCGTAGCGAGAAAAGCAGAGAATAGCCAATTATGTTAATTATACTCTATTTATTGAATTGTGTCAATTCTATCTTTTCACAGATTTTGAAAAATTCGGCATTCATAAGGCTTCTTGTATAGAGTATTGTCGTCTCAAATGCTTGTAATTATTAGAAGAGCAAAAGAAAAAGTGCTTGTAACTAGAGATAGGCTACAAGCACTCGATTTATCGGAAAACAGATAGAATATTTAGTTTCAAATGAATTGTTATTCCTAGTTTTTCGCTAGTGAGTTCAAGACCTAATCTGATCTCGAACATCTCCGACAAAAAATTTTGAAACTACTTAAAACAGGATCGCTCCCTTTATATATCCTTCGGGATGTTGCATCGCCACCTCGAAAGCCTTCTGAGCTTCGGTATAGGGAAAGCTATGAGTAATAAGGGGCTTCTGATCGAAAGTTCCTTTTATCATTAACTTGGTCGCATCCTGCATATCTTTGATAAAGTTACGAGAGATGCTAGGAGCGGTGTTAAGAACTTCTAGTGACTTCATATGCCAAACTCCAGTTGGAATCTTTTCCTCTCCTACATGAAAGCCGAATATGCATAATCTTCCTCCAGGTCTGGTTATCTTCGTTGCTGTCTCTAAGGTGCCTGGCACTCCTGTCGCTTCGATCACTATATCCGCTCCCCTTCCCTTCGTCAAATCTAATACCTCCTTCACTATATCTACTTGAGAGGCATTAAGAGTGAGATCTGCTCCGAATCTCTTCGCCAACTTCAGAGGGCTTTCCGCGATATCTACCGCGATCGTTCTCTCCGTCATATTAATCGGTAATCCTTGCAAATTCAGTAATCCCATATATCCGCAACCGATAAGAACTACGGTATCACCAGGCTCCACTCTAGTATTGCGGATGTTATTCACCGCACAAGCTACTGGCTCTGATATCCAGTACTGATATTCCTCTACATCCGCTGGAATCTTCGCTACGCGAGTGCGATCGAGCTTGTGATACTCAGCCATAGATGGATGTCCAAGCGTTGTCACCTTATCCCCTGGCTCGAAACCCTCGACGAATTCTCCGACCTCCTCTACGATCCCCACCCCTTCGTGTCCAAAGAAGGAGGGGAACTTTCCAAACTTTCCAGATAGGATATAGACATCGCCCTTACAGATCCCGCAAGCCTTAGTCTTCACCAATATCTCCCACCCTTTTGGCTTTGCTATCACTGTCTCCACAATTTCGACTTTACCTATCGCTACTGGTCGGATAGCCTTGATCTTCATAGATTATTATTCCTCCTCTAGTTTGAAAATTTGAAGATGAAAAGCAAAGATTGAATCAATCATAGACCTTCTCGTATCTCTTATTCTCACGGCTGCGGAATCTGGAGATTAATCCTTTCATTATCAGAAACCTCCTCTCGTAACGAGGGAAGCAGAGAACAGCTAATTATATTTTTAATTATACTCTATTTATTTAATTATGTCAATTTTACACTTTCGCAGGGATGCATATAAAATTGGGGATC
>CAZSTA010000171.1:0-8053 GCA_964609495.1 uncultured bacterium
AATTAAAGGAGGAGATAGGGAAGGTATCTCTCCTAGGGGAGGTAGCGAAGCCAGGGTTATATGGGATAAGGGAGGATTCGACCTTATTAGAGGTGATAGTCGAGTCAGGAGGTGCAGGCGATAGAGCTGATCTAGGGGAAGCTTCCTTAGTTAGAGATGGACAGAAGGTAGCTCTTGATCTTATCTCTCTTCTTGAGGAAGGGGATACCACTAAGGATATGACCTTGCAGAGAGGGGATTTGATATTAATCCCGAAGATACCAGAATTAAAGGAGGAGATAGGAGAGGTATCGATACTGGGAGAGGTCCTCAGTCCCGGTTTGTATAAGATCAGGGATGGAGATACTTTGCTCAAGGTGATAGTCCAAGCAGGTGGTCCAACCAATAAAGCGAGTTTAATTGAATCTTCCTTAGTCAGAGGCAAGGAGAAGCTTCCAGTGAATTTAGCTTCGCTCCTCGAAGGAAATATCTCTCAAGATTTGACTTTACGGAGTGGAGATTTAATTCTAGTTCCAAGTATCACAGAAACTCCGAAGATATCTTTACTAGGACAGATATCGAAGCCCGGATTTTATGAGATAAAGGAAGAGGATACTCTACTTGATATAATGATCAAGGCAGGAGGAACTACAGAGAAGGCTGATTTAACGGAAGCCTCTTTGGTAAGAGGAGAGAGGAAGATAAAGGTGGATTTAGCTTCTCTTCTTCAGGAAGGAGATATGAGTAAGGATATCAAATTGCAGGATAATGATTTGATATTAGTCCCTGGTGTACGAGAGGTGGAGGTAAAATACGGAGAGGTATCGATATTAGGGCAGGTTGCTAGTCCAGGGCTCTATAGAATTGGCAAAGGGGATACCCTGCTTGGAGTGATAGCTCAGGCTGGTGGAGCTGCAGAAGAGGCTGATCTGGAGAACTCGATATTGACTAGAGATGGTAAGCAGCTAAATCTTGATCTACGATCTCTGTTGGAGGAAGGCGACACCAATTTCGATATGGAACTGAAGGATAACGATCTAGTCCTGATCCCACGCAAATCCGATTCGAGAGATAAGGTGACGCTCTTCGGGGAGGTAAATAGGCCCGGCTCTTATCGGATAGATCGAGATGAGACCCTTCTCGACCTCATCGCTAGAGCAGGAGGGATTAAGGAGGATACCGCGGCAAACACAGCTACCATTAAGCGGGGGGCGCACCAACTGTTGGTGAATCTAGATCAACTGCTTAGAGAGGGAGAGGTCAGCCAGAATATGGAACTTCGAGCAGGAGATATGATCTTCGTGCCTAAGAGTACTGCTCAAAATAAGGTATTCGTCTTTGGGCAGGTAGCTAATCCAGGGCTCTATGATATTACTCAGTCTGCAACCTTCCTTGATATTATAGCCAGAGCTGGAGGCTTAACAGAGGATATATCTTACTCTACGGCAACTGTATCACGAGGCGTAAAGCAGATGACGATCGACCTCAATAAATTGTTACTGGAAGGAGATCTTAGCTATGATGTCTTACTCGAGCCTAAGGACACGATAATCGTAAAAGGCAGACCTAGTAGTCAAGTATTCATCTTAGGAGAGATCGAGAAACCAGGCTCGTATCCCATCGAGGATGGTGATACTTTAATAGACATCATAGCTAAGGCAGGAGGAACTACGGAGAGAGCTTTGTTGGAAAAAGCCACCATCGCTCGAGGAGATAGCGTCCTTGAAGTAGATCTACAGAAGTTGGTTAAGGGAGGAGATATTTCTCAGAATATACCTCTAAAATCTGACGATCTGATATTCATTCCGGAGAAGGTAAGAGGTAAGGTAGTGGTATTAGGGCAGGTGAATAATCCTGGGACTTATCAATTGGAGAATTCCTCGCTATTAGAAGTAATTGTTCAAGCAGGAGGCCCATCGGAGGGAGCTGATTTGACAGGTGCTACTTTGACGCGTGCTGGAAAGTTGATCGACCTCAAGTTAGATAAATTGCTGGAGGAGGGAGAGGCAAGCTATGATATAGCACTTCAGCCGGGAGATAAAATCTTCGTCCCCGATCTGGCAGAAAATCAAGTTCTAATACTAGGACAAGTGAACAGGCCTGGAGCATACGATATGAAGCCCGGAGAGAGCTTACTAAGGGCTATAACTCAGGCTGGGGGCCCAGCCGTCAACGCCTCCCTTTCCGCGGCAACGGTTATCCGAGGGGAGAGTGGAGAGGTCCACCAGGTAAACTTGAAGAGATTCCTCATCGAGGGAGATCGAAGTCAGGATATATCCTTGGAGCTAGGAGATACGATCTTTATTCCAGAGAAGACAGAAAATAGAATATATGTTTTAGGAGAGGTTAAAAATCCAGGCGTCTTTACTTATGAGGATTATATGAGCGTTCTCCAGGCTATAAGCTTGGCGGGAGGAGTTACGAATAAGGCGATCTTGAGTAGGGTAAAGATCATAAGGGGTGATATCGATAGTCCAGAGATGATTCCAGCGGATGTGCGTAATCTGATTAAGAAAGGGGATGTATCTCAGGATATAATCCTATTGCCCGGAGATGTGGTGTTTGTGCCTCAAACCTCTAAGCCTGATTGGGATAATATCTTACAATGGGTTAGTACAGTTGTAAATGGAATTAACCTCACGCTAGAATTGAGGCAAACCCTGAAGGATACATTTTAGTGATGGGAAAGGGGAGAGGGAGATGATATAGCTAAGTATGTAAACTCCCTCTCCTTTACTATGTATTTTACCGATCCTTTCTAGGCAATCTCTCCTCAACCGGCAACATAGACGGGAACTTCTTATGAGGCTCAGTTTGATACCAGTAGGCGGTGCTTGAATAGTCATTGGAGAGGCAATTAGCATGCCCATGCTCGATCGTTACTTTGATCGACTTATCGAAGTAAATCGGATCTTCGATATGGAAACGATAGACGGAGTTTTTGCCCTTCCAGGGCCACTCTTCAGTGCCGCTATAGACAGTCAATCCGTGATAAGGGGCATTGAACTCCTCTCTGGGGGAATAAGCGGTGTTGAAATAATCCTCAGTGCCAGTTCCATAGATGGTCAGAGAGTCATCTCCATCTATGAAGATCATATCGTCTCCCTCTCCATACCAATCGTTCTTCTGCCTCTCAAAGCAGTCGATATTGAGATTGCACCCGACATAATGACCCTTACCCTCAGCCTCTAGGATAACATAGTTATCCCTTCCATCAAGATTAGGAGTTGCCCATATCTTCTCTCTAGCCTCATTATCGGTCAGAGGGATGTTTTCCCCCCAACCCTGGGTTGGATTCTGTCTGTGCCACTGGGCATGAAATCTTCCTAGATCTTCTTCCAGTTTATCGTATTCCTCATAATCGATGTAGAAATAGACAGCTCCCTTGTTATCACACTCGCTAATTATCTCGATCCTAGCGCCATCGGAGAAGGGCATCGGGAAGAAGCAATTAAATCCTCTCCCAGAGGAGGGACTCATAGTAAGTGGTAAAGAGGTGAAGTTCTTAATTATCCCATGCCCGACCCCAAAGAAATCTCCGAGGGGAACTTCTACACTGGGATTCTCCTCCCCATCCCAAAACATCCTGAGCAATAGTTTACGGGTAAAAGCTTCCTCTCGAAAGCCAAGAGTCATCCAGATATGTTTGATGCACCCTGCTCCCTTGATCTCAGCGATCACCCTCTTATCTCCTGGCTTGAAATCCCACCAATCCCTATTTCCTCCAGTCTTATCATAGCTGGAGATTCTTCTCCTCTTACAATTTCTTAATTTCGGTAGATCACCCAAAGAGCTTCCTACTAATTTCATTTTTCATCTTTGACCTGGCTCTTGAAATAATACCAGATCTACTACCTCCTTTCTAATTCCTCCCCGAACTTTTTTAGTCCTCGATTTCCTAACTTTAAACGATCCGGTTATTAACATAATGATGAAACAGATCGCAACTATATCATAGCATAGTCAATTCTAATTATCAAGACCTTTTTAGAAAATTATGCTATATAAAATCAAGTGAATGATAGCGATCCCAGAATATTTAAATTAATTGCCTAGACAAAGCATAGCTATTTATGATATAATATTCTTAATTCTCTATAACTGGAGGGATTTATATGACAGAGCTGGATATAATAGCAGATATTACCGCAAGAGCAGGCATTTTGATAGATTGTCTTAGAAATTGTCTGGATAGAGAGCAAGAAGTGGCGCGCCCCTTCTTCTACTATCATGTTTCTACTCCTAAACCAGTAGCGTATCATTCCTTTTGGGATATCTCAGATATGGTATTTCGAGGGGCTGATGCTCTGCTGAAACTCGCCCGCATTACTAAAAAGGAGGAAGCTGAAGAGGCGGCTAGTTGGCTTCTTCCCCTAGTTGAGGGATGTCTTGATCGAGGGAACGGATTGAACTTCCGAATGGCTGACAAGCATTATAGTAAGGATTATGTGATGACCCATGATCTCGGACGCGGTCTTCTTGGAACTACCGCTTTTCTGCGTTATGGAGGAGTAAGCAGGATGAGAGATAGACTATCTCGCTTCCTCGATCGTGTGGAGGAATTGTATAAAGAGGGAAGAGGAGCCTCATCATATTTAATCGATGCCAACGGGTTTACCCCCTATGAAGGGGAGGTATGTCAGCCTGTTACATCAGGGCGTCTGGTATGGCCGTTAGTTGAATATTTCAAAGCGACCGGAGATGAACGGGCATTACCGCTCTTAGATAATTTAATCAAGGTCAACCTTGATACCTCTTTCAATGAAGATGGAACGATTAAGCCAACTGCTGGAAAGCATTTTCACTCTGTATCTGGCTTGATCACTGGAATCGCGATGTTTGCCAGCATAATATCAGATAGAGCGTTGTTGGAGAGAGCAAGACTTATCTTCGATCGAGGTCTCGTTCCTGAAGGCTCCAGTTGGGGATGGTTCACGGAGAGGGTCGGTGGTGATCTTCATGAGGGAGAAGGTTGCTGTACCGCTGATATGATTCAAGGAGCGATAACTTTTGGGAAAGCTGGATTCCCCGAATATTTCGAGAAAGCTGAATGCTGGCTCAGGAATGGTTTGTTTGGAGGGCAGGTAGTTGATACCTCTTGGTTTGGAAAGACTCCATCAAAAATTATGCCCTCCAATCACATGATGCCTGTCGATATGATCAGCGCTCCCTATGAATTGTCCGTAGAGGAAGCCAAGGAGAAAGTTCGAGGGATAATTTATGGATTTGGTGGTCCAGCGGAATTCATCTCTGAGTATAGAGCATGTGAATTTCAGATGTGTTGTTCTGCTCAAGGGGCTGATGCCATCTATGATGCTTGGGAGGCTGTGATCACGAGGGATGCTCTTGGAGATAAGGTCAATCTCCTCTTGACTAGAGAGGATGATAGATTATCTATTGAGAGTGAAATTCCCTTCGCTGGAAAGATATCCCTTATGGCAAAGATGGATGGGGTCTTACCTCTTGTTCGCCTACCCAATTGGGTCGATAAGAAGGCTATGTCGGTAAAGATTGGAGAGAAGAAGGTGAACTATTTCCAGGCAGGTGCTTATCTCGGAACGCGTCGATTAACGAGTGGCGAGAGGTTCACGATCGAATTTCCTCTCCCGCGGCGTGAAGGAAAGGAGGTTATACAAGGACGTACTTACAATGTTAAGTGGGTTGGTAATACGGTAATAGAGGTTACTCCAGAGAAAGGAGAGTTATTCGCTCCCTATTTTGGAGGACGTAAGCTATAGTCGATAATCTTAGGAGGAAGAAGATGAAGGGAATATCAAGCAAATTTGTGCATAAGCAGAATGACATCGTTCCCAGATGCCACGCTTCCAGCATCGTTGAATTAGAAAATGGTGATTTTCTATGCGGCTTTTATGGAGGAAGTGGCGAGAGCAATGTTGATGAAGCAAATTTCTTCTCAAGACTCAAGAAGGGGACTGATCGCTGGATGCCGATAAGGGCATTTGCTAAGTTCCCTGGCCATGCTATGGGGAATATCCGCTTCTTCCACTATGGCAAAAGCGTTTGTGTTATCTATGCCGCGAACTTCGGTAAGTGGTGTCGCGGAGGAAGCAGGCTATATTTTGCGACGAGTGAGGACTATGGTTATACCTGGTCTGAGCCGAAGCATATCGAGGTAGATATCCCGGTTCTTGGCAAGAATAAGGGTATCGTCCTCAAAAATGGTTCGATACTCCTTCCCTTGACCTACGAGCCGACTGAACTCTACGTTATTCCTCCAACGGGGGTGTTAATATCCGAAGATGGGGGGGCAACATGGCAACGTTATGGTGATATAAGAGCTGAAGATAATTGCTGGGTTTTGCAAGGAACATGCGTTGAGAATGAAGATGATTCAATACTGATGTTGCTTCGCTCCACCGGTGGTCGGATCTATAGCGTGGTTGGAACTGATGGGGGGAAGAATTGGCCGGAGGTCGCAACCCGAACGGAGTTGCCGAACAATCACAGTGGAATTGATATGACTCGTCTGAAGGATGGCAATCTTGTCCTCGCCTTCAATAATCAGGAGAATGAGGAGCTTAGGACTCCTTTAAATTCCGCTTTGTCAACTGATAATGGCGAAACATGGCCCTATATGATAACCCTTGAGGATGGCGAGGGTGAATACTCCTATCCCGCGATCATTCAGGATTCGGAGGGATTGATCCATGTTACATACACCTATCTTAGAACTCACATAAAGCATATCACCTTCTCAGAGGATATCTTCTCATAGTGATCTAAGATTACGGAGCTGTATTATCTGGCAGTATAGTTTGATCGAAGTTTTCATCAAAAAATTGTGAAAGGAGAATTATATGGAACTTACCGAAATTGAAAAAGCCTTAATTTCCGCTATGGAGGAATTTGAGATCATCGATGCCCATGAGCATTTGGGTCCTGAGAAGCGTCGAGTTGAAGCGGAGGTGGATGTATTCACCCTCTTTTCTCACTACACTCGTGGCGATCTTATGGTAGCAAGGATGAGTGAAGCTGATTATCAGTCTCTCTTCAATCGGAGCATACCCTTGGAGCGTCGTTGGGCACTCTTTGCCCCCTATTGGGAACAGATTAGATGGGGATCCTATGCCCGAGCCGCTCTTTTGGCGGCGCAGAAGTTCTACGATTTCGATGATATCAATGAGGAAACATACCAGCCTCTCTCTAAGGCCATGCAGGAGGCTAACAAGTCTGGGATCTATGAGCGGGTGCTACGGGATGCGTGTAAAATTCGCACTGCTCTTACCCAATGCGGTTCCACGGAGCTTGGCACTCCCCTTCTCACCCCGGTAATGCCGATGGTCTATGAGATGGAGACCTGGGAGGAATTATCGCATCCGAAAATGTGGAGCCCATTATCACGCCCGGTCTTTGACTCTGGGACAAAGATTCGTTCATTGGATGATTATCTTGATGCTGTCCGAAGCTATGTTCTCCGCGTCAAGGACGAGGGCGCTGTTGGGTTGAAAATGATCTCGAATCCTTATAAGGCGCCTAGTCGTGAGGAAGCACTTAGCGCTTTCGAGCGCCTGCGTAAGGGCACCGAGTCACGTCTATCAACCTATCAGTCTCATCCTCCGATTCCCTTGCCAAATCCTCTGAGGGATTATGTGGTTGATGAGACGATCTCATTTGCTACTAAGCAGGATCTTGTCATTGCGGTGCATACTGGTTACTGGGGTGATTTTAGAGTGCTGGATCCCCTTCATATGATCCCGATCCTCCAGCGACATCCAAAGACAAGGTTTGACATCTACCATCTTGGCTATCCCTGGGTAAGGGAGAGCCTTATGCTCGGTAAAGGTTTTCCCAATGTGTGGCTTAACCTGTGCTGGACACATATAATCTCTCAGCTTTTCGCTACGTCTGCATTAGACGAGGCTATTGACCTAATACCTATGAATAAGCTCTTAGCTTTTGGGGGAGATTATGGTACTCCAGTGGAAAAAGTTTATGGGCATCTGGTAATGGCTCGGGAGGATGTAGCTCGAGTTCTGGCAAGGAGAATCAGGGAAGGACAGATGACTGAGACCCAAGCGCTTGGACTGGCTCGAAAATGGTTCTGGGAAAATCC
>CAZSTA010000172.1:0-6400 GCA_964609495.1 uncultured bacterium
CACCATTCTCTTGTCTTATATTCAATCTTATGTTATACTTTAAGTAAATAATCTTAGAATTTTGTATATTAACCTTACTTAAAGTATAATTATGGATAAGCAGAGTGGTCTAAGTAAGACTGAATATCGTATCTTAGCCAAGCTTTCTAAAGCAGGAAAGCAAGTTTTTACTGCCTCTGAATTCGACGAAGTATTTCCCGATATGAAGGAAGACACCAAGTATGTCTATCTAAAGAGGTTAGCAGACAAGGGTAGCCTTATTAGGTTTGAGCGGGGTAAGTATATAATAGTTCCTTTGGAAGCTGGCGTTGATAAGGAGTGGACTGAAGATAGCTTCTTACTCGCTTCAAAGTTGGTTGACCCCTATACCATCGCTTATTGGACAGCCTTAAATTACTGGGGATTTACTGAACAAATTTCTAATACTACCTTTGTTCAAACGACCAAGAAGAAGGAAAAGAGGAAAATAAAGATATTTGATGATAAGATTGTTTTTGTGCAGATAAAGGAGAAGAACTTTTTTGGGATAACTAAAATCTGGTTTCGCAATAGAGAGATAAATATAACTGATAAGGAAAAGACGCTCCTTGATGCTTTGGATAAGCCCCAATATTGTGGTGGTTTGCAGGAAGGCATTAAGGCTCTTTGGAATGCAGCTCAAGACGAGGAGTTTGATTGGGATAAGCTCTCAAGATATGCTTTAAGGTTTTCTAACCGAGCGGTGTTAAAGCGTTTAGGGTATCTTTTAGAATTTATTAATGTGCCAAATAAAGAGAATTATCAAAAGATATGGCAAGAGAATTTATCTTCCGGTTTTATTTGGCTTGATCCCATATTAAAGGAAGGAAAGATAAAGCATAATACCAAGTGGCGAGTTAAGGTCAATATCCCCGTAGCCAAGTTTATTAGCACTTTAGTCTATTAGATAATCCAACCTGAACTGATAAGGAACATTGATGAGGGTCATCTGAAGCGTTTCGGCAGATATTGGGAAGCTCAGCTTTCCCATCAAGTAGCTAATCTTCCCGACTTTGAGGAAGTAGGAGAAGATTTCTTAACAATTATTGACACCTATTTTAGATAGCCAAATTTGGGGTTCAATTCCCGGTAGATTCCAAAGGAATTTGTCAGTGAATAAAATCTTGACTTTGTGATCTACTGAGACTCGATTAAGAGAGGGTTGAAATTGAAACGGTTCACTACATAAGTGTCGCCAGAAAAAGGGAATACAGATAGACTCGATTATAATTATAAAGTTACTCAGAAAGCTCTAATAGTTTAGAGAATAAAACGTTTGAGTTAGTAGAACAGATGCTAAGGGAGATGTTTATGTAATGAAGAATCATGGGGACTGTTGAAAGTAATTCAATAGTCCCTTTCTTAATCTTGTAGGAACATTGAGAGGAGATTGAAGGTGAATAAAGAAGCATTTTTGCGGAAATTAGCTATGATTTATTATCTGATGCTTCATCCTAAAGGAGCTGATAGGTATGATCTTTTAGAGTGCATTAGAGATTTAGATTTAGAGGAAAGAGGTGAGAGAACTTTCTATAGGGATATCCGTGAGTTGAGACAAATTGGAGCTAATATAGAGTGCCGAGATGGGAAATATTACCTCTTAGATGAACCAAATATCTTTAAGCAGAAGCCTAGCTTAGAGGAGTATAAAGTTCTATTTACAAGCGTTTACTTTTTATCTAAACATCGTAATACCCCTTTTGAGAAGCCAAGCCTAAAGCTATTAGATAAGATGTACCTAGAGATTCCTAAGCATCTTAGAGCTAGGATGAAACAAATAATAAAATGGATATCTATCGGACCAGATCAGATAGCCGATTATAACGGAGTAAGTAAATCTTTTAAATTGATCGAATGGGCTATATCTGAAAAAAGGAGGTTAGAGGCTAAGTACTTCTCCTTCTATGAGAATATGACCTATCAATTTTTTCTTGATCCCTACGGATTAAAATTTGATAAGCACTGGTATGCTATAGGATATGATCACTACCATCAAGATATAAGGACATTTAAGATTAAACGTTTTAGGGAGGTAAGATTAACTAAGGAGAGCTTCAAACATCCTGTGGATTTCTCTTTAGATGATTTCTTTGGTCCAAGTTGGCGAATTTTCCGAGAAAAGGATATAGTCAAAGTCAAAGCTAAATTTTCAGCTAGGGTGGCTCCTCTGATTAAGGAAAGAGCGCCTCACCCAAGTCAGAAGATAGAGAAATTCCCTGATGGAGCGATTATCTTTACCGTTTCGGTCAGTGGGATGAAGGAGATATCATTGTGGTTACTAACATTTGGAGCTGAAGCTGAGGTATTAGAGCCGCAAGAGCTACGTCAAAAGATGATAGATACAGCTAGGGAGATGCTCAAGCTCTATGACGAGGAAAAATAAATTTTAAAAAAGATCCTACTGACAAAAGAGATGTCAGTAGGATTTGGTATAATATAGAAGGACAGGAAACATTATATCGGAAAGGAGAAAATATTATGAGATCTGTTGAAAGGGACATCTTGCTTGAATTTGGATTGATAGATGAGCCATTGAGCAGAATTTATATCGAGGAAATAGCCAATAAGAAGCTAGTTAGATATAAGGATATCATTCACGATACTGGACCTAAGAAGGGAGAGAGCCTCTTCACTCACGTCATTAACGGGGTATTCTTGATCGAACGCTTGCGTGATGTTCTTCCTATATCTGATATCGAAGCCGAAGTGCTATTTACCGCTTATACTATCCACGATATAAATAAGCTTCCCGAGTATGGTGGTCAAAGATATAACGATATAGCCACAAAGGAAAATATTGCAAGAGAGTTGGGAAACTTGGAGATGGAGTTATTCTTCCCGGAATATGAGGATTATCTCGATGATATTAGAATCCTAGCGCGCTCTCATTCTGGACATTACCACTCTGATGGAGAATCTCTAAAAAAATCATATAATCCTTACAAATTGGGAAAGAATAGAATAGATCAGCTTAAACACATTATTCGGGCGGTGGATGCAGTAGATCTATCACAGGAATTAGAGGAGAGAAGTGAGAAAAACAAATTCCTCTCCGAAATAAACATTTTCTCGGATACTCAATATACCTTCTGCCATCATAAGCTGACCGAACATCGTGGGATATTAACCAATATCATTCATAATGAGATTGTCTCTTATCTAGAAAACGAGCTTGATCTATTACCTCTCCTATTCTATCCCGATGGAGTAGCCTATCTGGTGGAGAAGAATAGAGAGTTATCTCTATCTAAAGACGATCTGGAGAATATCGGAGAGAGGGTGGCAGAGCGAGTGGCGGATATGACTAGGGCAAATTACACAGATTTTATCAATCCTGCTAGTACCGGGATAAGGATCGATCCTAAATGCCTGAGCTTGAATATTTCCCCAAAGAAGATCATTAAGGAAGTGTATAATATCATTTCCAGAAGAAAGTTTAGGATCGCTTATATGGAGGAGGGCTGTAAAAAGCGAACTCTTAGGAATATCCAAAAACTTAGGAAGAAAGCCAAAGATGAATCTCTTAGAGTTCAGTTGGATAAAGTGGAAAGAGAGATTTCGAGCAGTTCCTCTCTACTCCCTAAAGATGAGGATAAATTGAGAATGGGAGAGCTACTGAAGACCTATTATATCTTCATCAACGACGAATATTTCAATAAAGATATTGAGCAATCGTGGAAGTATATCTACGATCTTCTAAGCATTGATGAGGATAAAATAATCGCTCTTGAGTATTTCGATGCTCGCTATGATCGAGCCTTCCTGGTGGTTAAAGATCTAGAGAGCAATTTTGAGGATCTATATGAGGTGATTGTCGAGGATAGCCAGCAATTATTCGGTGAAATCTCCTCCGAGAAAGATAATCAATTCAGCGCTCTAAAGGAGTATGTCAAGAATTACACGGATTTCAGCTTCGCCTTCGAGCGAGAGATAGATTTTACTCGATATCTTCAGAACTACACTCAGAGCAATCATAAACAATGTTGCTATTGTGGCTCTGAATTTCCTACAGATGAGTGGATGACTGCTGATGTTCCTAAAGGCATAAAAGTGCAAAAATTCTCCAATCGTCTTCTAGGAGGACAAGGAGATCCTAATCGTAATATATGCGATATCTGTAAGATCCAATTTCTAGTGGAGAAGCTGAATTACGATATCTTAGGTGGAACCAATGTAT
This sequence comes from uncultured bacterium, assembly GCA_964609495.1. Classification (GTDB taxonomy): domain Bacteria; phylum CAZSTA01; class CAZSTA01; order CAZSTA01; family CAZSTA01; genus CAZSTA01. The sequence goes on from CAZSTA010000172.1 coordinate 4,196, forward strand.
ATCTACACCTATATCCTTACTCCTTCCATCCCGACATATTCCTTAAAGCTCTCAACAATGAGCTTAAAAATATTATAGCTCAGGATATCAGCGCAATCCTACTGAAGACAGAAGCCTCTCTGCAAGAGTTCGTCAGCGAAAACAGAATCAAACTGATCTACTCACCTACTAAGATCAACGGTAATCCCCTCCCCAAATTCGCTGATATTTTGGGCAATAACTTCATCTTTCCGCTAAATTGCGTAGGGGGTAACGACTCCGAAAGGTTTCTCTTCGCCCTAGAAAATGCACTCTTCTTGCAAAAATACCTTGGATGTAAAGTGTTGCTGACCGATTCCGCAGTTCCTATATTGGCTAAGCAGGAATTCAACGATGTCTTCATCGATAATATCCCCGCCTCGTTCCGAGGATTATTGCAGTTAAATGATCTATCCAAATCTGAATTAGGGGAGGTCTGGCGTAAAATTAAGATCCTTTATAGCCTCAAAAGTATAGTTCACGATCCGAAATCGAAGAGGAACGAGTTTCTCACCCTCATCCGGAGCCTAATCGGAGATGAGCTTCAGATATACTATGTCGTAGATCGCCTCTTGGAGAATAAGTTGAGGAATATGAGGGATCAGGGTAGAAGAGAGGGATTGAGTCTAAATCTTTCCAAAAAACTGATCACTTTAATAAATGATCTGATTAAAGGAGGGGAAAAAGTGCAGGAGCTTAAAACTTTAGCTCAAATAGCATGGGATGCTAAAATTAAAGGAGAGACACTCAGAAGAAATTCGCTCTTAAAACCCTTAGATATGATCCTCGAGAAACTCTCTCATCGAAGTGAAATGCTCGATTTAGAGGTGATTAAGGCAGCCCTGGTAGAGGATATCTTCGCCCATCTAGAACGTATTGCCTCTGAGCAATATAAACCAGGAGCAACTAAGCGAGAAAGAATAAAACAATATGTGGATCAGTTCTTCACCGGAGTTCTAGATAAAGGTTTCAAGGGCGATATAAACAAGTTGCTAGCTGATGAAAAAACTATAAGATCCGCTTACCTGTTCTATGTTAAAGAGCAGATAGGTAGCAAGGAAAAGGAGGTCTGAAATGAGTATCCTAGAGAAATATCAAGATAAGGTGTTAGAAGCTTATAGCAATTTCCCTAAAGGTAGATATGCAAGTATAATCTTGGTGCGTAAGACGGAATCAGAGGTGATATTTCGCACTGAGGGAAGCGGGGAGAAATTAAGCAAAGAATTAGTCCGCGCAGGGGCAAAAGACGGTGAGTCTATTCCCAGAGTAGTGATCAGCAAGAGAAAGCAGGTGGCGGTCGAGAGGCGCACCGGAAGGGAATTGCTGAGAAGGAATAGTTTACTTTTCGGTAAAACCGAAAAAGAAGAGGATATCTGTGCCCTCAATCGCAATAACCCTTGTGGAAGGTGTATAGATTGTATGTTATATGGCTATGCGGTGGGAAAAGGTGAAGAAATTGGAGCGCAGAAGTCAAGGGTGATCACTGATGATGCCTTCAGTATTCTACCAGCTTACTCGATCACAGCCAATAAAACCTTCAATGCCCTTTACGAGAATGGAACTATGCGCGATCCGTTTACCGGAAAACCTTCCACAGGTATCAACGAGGATGAGTATGTCAAGCCAGAAGCGCATTTCCTCGATATCGAGACCCTGAAGGATGTTACTTTAGGAGAGATCAAGTATGTCTTGGGGAATATTCTGCGAAGCACCCGCTATGGAGCGATCTCCTCCCGTTTAGGTCGTGTTAAAAATCTGATGGCGGGTATGATCTTCAGCGATTGCGAGATCTTCAGCAATTTGGAGTTGACTCAGAGAGTATATGATCTCCTGCAAGGAGATGGAGGGAGTGATTTCCCCTTAAAGAGTCAGGATGTCTTAGAAGCTGTGCACCAGGCCATAGGGGAATTAATAAGACAGGTTGCCGGAGAGATCACTATAGTTCCTCAAGAAGAGGTAGAGGGAATCATAAAGGAGATAATCGAGTTATATGGAGATGCCTCTGGGGTTCGGAGTATGCTTCAGGAGATCACATCTATGTATGAAACTTAGAAGAGGAATGAGGGGGAAAAGCTGAGTGGGATGAGCGGATATCTCTTATCCCACTTATAATCCCATCTTCATGAAAAGGAGAGAGTTGATTATGTCTTTACATATATATAGCTGTTCACTGAGTTTGATGGAAAA
>CAZSTA010000172.1:6500-8001 GCA_964609495.1 uncultured bacterium
TCGGATACCTATTGGTATAAGTTCGTTCAGAATGCCATCTCGGTATATAGAAATGAAAGGACAAGGGCAGTCAATTTTCCCCAATTCGGCAAGATCAAATCCCTGGCTTTAGGCAATGAGGCGGTATTCTACATAATCAGTCGAGAGGATATAAGGGATGATATTCCGAGTTATATTCGTCTGGGGAAGTTTATGAGCAAGGCTAAATTGGATGTGGAGGAAAGCGAATATAAAGAGGTTGAGGAGGAAGAAATAACGATCGATATCATTCTCAATCCCAATGATCTTTCCCATCCTGAGCAGTTGCGTATCTTCCAGATGTATAATATTCATCCTTCTCCCCTCATCAGATATGCGGTGCTAAGCGGGAGATTTTATAAACTTAGGAGAGGAACGTATCTACCGGTGGAGATGAGATTCGGGGTGAGCGGATTGTGAAAATAAGGATAAAATCTCAGTATGAAAAGGTGAATCCGACCAATCCCTTTCCCTCCATAGTCGATAAGCTCCTATATCACCAATATCGAACTTATGAGGCACTCAAAAACCGTGATTTGGTGATAAATACTTATAACACTGGCACGGGAAAGACTAAGGCGGCTCTATTTCATCTATTCGATCTTCAGGATACAAATATCCTCTTCATCGCTCCCACTAATGAGCTAATTCATCAGCATGTAGAGGATGTTCAAAAGTTCATTGATGATGGGGATTTAGATTTTAGGGTTCTGGAGGTCAATGCCTCACTTATAAGAGAACTTGATATAGACCGCAATTATCTGAGGAACGGGGAGAAGCTCTATCGTTTGCTTGAGAATCCCTTGGAGTTTGCGGAGGAACTACAAATCGATCCTGATGATTATGTGAAGAAACCGATAATTATGGTGGTCAATCCTGATATCTTCTACTATGGATTATACTCCACCTACAACTCCCACGATCGGCGAAATATATTCGAAAAATTTCTCACAAGCTTCGATTACATCATAATTGATGAGTTCCACTACTATAATGCTAAACAATTAGCGAATTTCCTTTTCTTCTTCTCTATCTCTAAGGAGTTCGATTACTTCGCTTATGGACGAAAGATATGTCTTCTCTCTGCTACTCCTGGAAATATCGAGGGATATCTGGATCGTTTGGAACTCGATTATGAATTGATCTCCCCCGATAATGAAGCTCCCGAAAGCGATAGCTATGAGAAGATGAAATCCCTGACCGATCTTGAACTTGAACTCTCGGCGATTACATTGGAGAGGCTGGTAGAAGAAAAAGGGAATCTAATCAGGGAATACCAAAGGGATAAGGGACTCGATGGAGCGATAATCAGTAGCGCGCTTTGGCGAATCAATTTGATAAACCAGTATTTAACTGATCTATCTCCTAAGCGGATCACAGGGCGGAGAGCAAAGAGAATAGAAGATTGGCTAGGAGCAATCCTCTGATCCTAGCCACGCCCACAGTTGATATCGGGTATAACTTCGATAAGATGAACAAGAGG
>CAZSTA010000173.1:0-2129 GCA_964609495.1 uncultured bacterium
CTCGGATTCTGCAAGTTGAAGCTCCTCTTTCAAACTCTTGATCAAATTATCTTCACTCATCTATTCTCACCTCCTCTCGTCTCTGTCTAGTCTATCTTAATTCAAGGCAGTCAACGTTGACTGCTTCCCTTAACTTTTATACAATATTACCTTTGAGAATTAGACCCAAAATAGAATGCGTGCCAAAATTCCTTACCTTGCAAACGATGATATCTTAATTCGTTAGTTCGAGGAAGATCCGGTCCATCATCTAGTTGACTTTTCAATTCCTGCTCCTTCTCGATTAATTCGTGATAGCGATTTAGATATCGAAGTGCTGTCTCTAGCCACACCTCATACTTGGGATCACTCTTCGGTGGCTCTTCTGCAAAGTGCACTCCAAGATATTCTAATCCTAATTTGATATGCTTTTGTGTATTCGCAAGCTCTGATCTCAAAGCCTCTAAATTATCTTTACTCTGCTTATCCTCTATACCACATCTCTCCATTCGATCAAGTAATCCTAACATTGTTATCCTCCTCTCAATACTCTTTTGTAACCCTTGTAACCACATGTAACCGTTTTTGTAGCCCTTCCAAAGTCCACTTATTGATTGTATTTTCTTTATCTTGTAACCTTTGTAACCCTTTTGTATAACATATATAAAATATATATTTTTATGGAATATATTAACTCAAGTATTCTTATATTTTAGAATTATATTTAGTATATCAAACTTTTTGGTTACAAAGGTTACAAAGTATAATTTAGTTAGTTGTAGAGTAAAAATCAAAGTGGTTACATTTTGGTTACAAACGGTTACAAGGGTTACATTTCTGAAGTAAATCCACTAAAGTCTAAATGCTCCTTTGCCTTATCAAAATCAAGAACAATGGCACTCTTTACCTTGGTCCCCACTCGACAGGCTTTTTTCGTGGCTTTAACGAAGCCTTTACTACTACAATCCTCCCTAAACTGTACCCTATAAGCTTTCTCGTTAAGTCCCCCAGCTATATCGTGTTCCCTACAAAACTTTTTAAAAGCTAAGACACTACTAGGTAAATGTAGGTATAGCTCCGAGCTATCAGCAGAAAAATCATATTCATCACCCTTCTTTATAATCCCTTTTTCCGCCATTATCGCAAGAATTTCCAATAAGGTATCAACAGCTCTCTTGACGTGTCCGTGATCGAAGCCTAATTCCTCTTTATAGCTCTTAATAAATCCGCTTATCCCTTCTTCTATGATCTGATCATCCAAGATGTAGTTAAATTGTCTCAGAAATTCATCTAGCATAACCAAACCGAATATCACTACTCTGATATTATCTCTAGGTCGTGAAGCTAGGTCAATATCGGTGCTATCGCTACTTTTCCACCGAGTTACCTCTTCCCAAAAGGGAGTGGGATCGGTATTTAACACAAAACGGATATATCTCTCTATAAAGCCTCTCAAGGGGAGTTTAGTTAAAGAATAAAAAGCCTTCTCATTTTTCATATTAGGATTAAGATTGATAGGGATAACCCTCTCCAAGAGAGCTGATTCTGTAACCGTAACCTCCCCAGCGAATACAACAGGGGTTGTGATATGATATGCTACAAGAGTGAGATCAGGTCGTCCTCTAGTTTCGATCTCACTATCATAAGCTCGTCTTATTAAGCGGTGAAAATAATTTACTTGATAAGGCTTCATATCACTAGGCTTATATTCATCTATGAAAATAGGTATAGCGTTAGAGCTTGAGAAGAGCTTTATAAAGGAAAATTCAGTTTCAGTTACCGAATAGGCTTCCTCTCTATTCACACCCATAAGAGGCCAATAGATTCTTCTTATGGTTTGAGATTTTCCCGCTCCGAAAGTTCCCCAAAGCTGAAGTATTGGAAAGTGTCCAAGTATCTTATGGATAAAGGGTCTAAATGGAGTAGCCATAAACCAGCCTAAGATAGGTATAACTACCTTCGGCTCGTTAAGCCCCAAGAGATTAGGGATTATAGAATAGATAAATTGTCTATACTCCTCATCAGATAGGGATAGATAGTTAATTGATTTAGGGAAGCTCGCTCCACTATCAATATAGGTTTCCTCTGGATTGGTGATCCAGCCATCCTTACTCAATATCCCTTGAGGGAGTATCCACTTTTCTGTTTCT
>CAZSTA010000173.1:2139-2802 GCA_964609495.1 uncultured bacterium
TATCCAAGCCGATAGTGATATATCCCTTTTTTCGTGGGATTGGATATGTCTTAAAGATATAATCGAGTATCCGCTGAATTGGCACATCTCCACTAAAAAAGGTATTACAATTAAGATCGGGTAGAGCTGATAGAAAACGAGGTTTTGAGGAAAAATCACTTTGCTTAAAGGTCTTTTCCGCTGATCTTCCACTTTCGGTTTTTACATCAGCTATCATACTCATTCCTTGATCTTCCACTGATACTACAAGCTTGGGAATTAAGATAAAGTTAGTTAGCTTTTTTAATTCCCCTTTAACCCCAAATTGATAATAGCAATTATCAACCTCTGATACTAGCGGCTCTCTCTGGATTATCTTATCCCCTTTAGTCTTCTGCTCTATCCTCTCCTCAAGTTTCTTCTTTAGCACTGCTCTAGCTTCTTCTGGCAAACTCTCCAGATATTCGTCGGGAGGTAGAGCCTTTGAGATCACCTCTCTAAAGTCCTCGGCAGTATGACCATCAGCTAAAGCACTATCGCAATCCACCTTCCCGTCTTTTCCTCTCCACTCGTCTGGCAACCTAGCAATTCTACAGTTAAATCCAGTTTTCGATAGCTTTCTAGCTATTCTTATGCTCCATTCGTCACTATTGTATTTATCTCCCTCATTATCGAAAAGGATCG
>CAZSTA010000173.1:2812-7993 GCA_964609495.1 uncultured bacterium
CTCTATCTTATGTTTTTTAAGCAATTTCTCAAGTTGGGGAAATTTATTCCCTCCAAAAGAATTAATACCAGGGATGCTTATCGCTGGTATCCCTAGCTGATAAAGAGCAACTGCCTTAAATTCACTTTCAGTTAAGATAATATGTTGAGGATCATCTTTAATCAGAAATTCGCAATATATCTCAACACTATCACCTTTGAGATATATTTTATGGGGGCGAATCTTATAAACACTCCTATCTGCTTTCAGATAAGGGATTAAAATCGTTCCCTTTGATAACAGAGTGTTAATTTGGGTTGATTTGCTATTACTTGTCATCAATTTACTTTTTATCAATTCATCTATGCTAAATTCCTTCTTCAATAACGTAATAACTTTAGAGACAATATTTATATCCCCAGATCGAAACCCAAATTTATCCATAATCTCATCTGTATATCCTCTCTTCTTTTTAAGTGTTGCTCGATCCTCATCAGTTAGTTTTGCCTCCTCAATAAAGCTGGTGTAAATCTGGATTAACCGCTCTTTGTTTAGTCTTGAAGATTTATCAGCTTTTTGAGGGGGTGGTTTTGTGATTGCTTCACCCATCTTATCATTACCTCCCTTCTTAATCGAAATACCAACTCTACCAGCCAGGTAATTAAGAGCCTCCACAAAGCTGATATTTCGGATTTTCATAATAAACTCAAATACATCTCCATCCTCCCCACAACCATAGCAGTGATATTTCTGGTCTTTTGGATATACCGTGAAAGATGCCTTATTCTCATCATGGAAAGGACACATACCCTGGTAACTATCACCCACTCGTCTCAGCTTTATTCCGAACTCTTCAACTATGTCAATTATATCATTCCTTTCCCTGATTCGCTCTTTATCCATTAACTTATCAAGATCACCTTTTCTCTCATTGCTATCCATTTTATAAAACCTCCTTTATAAATAAAAATTATTTTGCCCTAATTCCATCGCATATTTTCCCATAATATTTAACAATATCCAACTCTTGACAAATTCAGAAATTTATGGTATAATATAATTAGAGTAAGTAATATAATAGAATATCATCGGTAGAATAAAAAGCTGACTGCCCAAAAACTTCAGCTTTTTATTCTTAATAGTAATCATTATCAAACATAAAATATACATTTGTAAGCCTGTTTATATTTTAATTATCAGTCATAATATTAATTATATGTAAAAAATTCCAAGTATTGACAATATCCCAAAAATTTGGTATAATTAACATAGAAGGAATATATAGAAATCCCCTCTTCAGAGCTACATCTCTGGAGAAAAAGTTTATAATAAAGATTACAAAATCTTATCTCAAATGGTGTCAATCTCATCTAATCTCAAATTCCATGCCTCTCTCCCAAGTCTACAAGAGGGTGGAATTTATTTTTTTATATCCTAAATTCTACTTTACCTCTATCAACTTATCAACTTCTTTCGCGTTGTTATTCCCTTCCAAATTCCCAATTCCCAGATGATTACTCAATAACTCGACAATAATCTTAGTCATCGTTTTCCTTTCTCTAGCAGCACTCACCTTCAGGTCTTCCTTCATTTTTCTTGGTATTTTAATAAATAAATTATCAAATTCTATCTTTACCACCCTCTTTGTATGTTGATTTATTGGTCTATTTAAATTATACCATAAGTTGTTTTTCTCTGTCAAATAAAAGTAAATAAAAATTTATTAGTAAGCAATATTTAAGGAAGGGGAGCTTATCAATAGCTCCCCTTTGCGTTTCAATATTCGGTAATATTTTCGGAGCGATCATTCGTAGTAGTGGGTATATATCGCTTGCTTTGATTAAGGATTAAGGCTAGAGCCTCCAGGGTGCTTTGATCTAGTTTAATCGGTTGATTCGGAACTTGCCTTCCGCTTGGAAGCTCCCTTTGTGGATTACCGTCGATGTAATAAGGGATATCACGGGGATTCACTTCCCTCGCTTCCCCGTTTTTGATAAGGATTACATTGCTAGGCTGGTTACCTCTAGCTTTGCTATGCTCTAAGGAAAAGTGGAGAGCTAAGGATAGAATCATCACCACGATTCCGAGTACTGCACATCCGATAAAACCGATATTACAATTGTAGCCGAATTCGTATAGCTCATAGTATTCTGCTATTTGCATACCGATCATACAAGCTCCAGCCGTTAGGAAAAGAAAAATCGAAGCTCCTATACCGCCCTTAATTAACATCTTAAATTCACCATCCTTTGATTTTATTTTACTTCCAAAAACAGCCCTAAAATACCTTAAAATAGCATATATTTTAACTGTCCTTTGACACTTAATTTATCTAATCCTAGATTAACTTTACAAGTGTCTGGACAGTAGAGCGGACACATAAGGACACTTAGTTTATAAGGACACTTGGTCGGACATTACTAAGGACACTTAATACCTCGTTCAAAACATCCTTATTGATCGGTCTTGGACTCTTACCATCTGGAGCTTCACCTAATAGACTCTCAATTTGATCTAACTGTTTTATGATTGCACTTGCCTTATCTTTACTTACCCCGATTCCATCCCTTAGCTTCCTTACAGATATACCATCATTAGATTTGAGATAAGACAATACTTCCTCTGATATAGCCTTAAAACTTTCGATATCTCTAAGCTCTTGGGTATCCCTTGCCTCGGTCCGGTCCGATATTGGACCAAGTCCACCTTCTACTAGGGCAAGGGTGGAAGTAGAAGTTTCGCTCTCTATAGGATAGCCTTCTAGTAAATCACCTATTGGGATATTTACCCTTGCATAGCCTAAGCTAGAGATAACGAACGCTTCACCTATCCTTAGCTTGCTACAGTTTATCTCTTTAACTCCAGTTAAAGCATTACTTTCGATCTTATCACTTACTCTCATAATAATTTTAGCACTTGCATTTTCTCTAATGAGATTCGATTGGATTAGAGATTTTTTAGATGTGATCATACTAAGTATAAGATGAACTCGGCTTGACCTTCCCTTCATAGCGATAGCTTCTATAAAGCCCTTTGCTATATCAGATAAGCTGATAAGCGAATTAACTTCATCTAAAACAATCAATATTGGCTTGTAACTTCCCGCTCTTTTCTCACGTCTTAGCATAATCTCATATACATCAGATAAGCACACTTCAATATCTGATATATTCTTTATCACATCATATCGCAAGCTATCACAAGCGTTAAAACAATCTAAATCAGCTTTAGGGGTATATAACAGCATATCAACTTTTTTACTCTCTATATCCCTCTCCAGCACGGAAGATATGATGTTGTGTAGTAGAGAAGTTTTACCGGACCCACTGCTACCAGCTATAATCACGTGTGGATTGCGATCCCCAATCTCCAGCGTGATCATAGTATTGAAAATATCAACTCCTATGAGTAGCGATAAGGGATTAGAGTATATCTCTTTATGATCACCCTCTAGCCTCTCTAAAAGAGAAGATAAAAGAAGATCGCCTTGTGGCTCGGAGTTGATTATGAGATGATAGCAATCTTCCCCTTGCACCAGTGATATATCGGCTTCTTTTACTCCGATCCACATTGCTATTTTTGATAACAACTTAGGTATGAGTTCGGCTTTTCGGATGTCTGGAGATATATTGATTGTAACTGTAGAATACCCTACGATCTCTTTGTCAAGCTCCACTTCGATATCGTATATATCGAATAGATCATATAAGCGTTGATAGATATATCTCAAATCTAGCATAACTTTCACCTCTCTATTTATCTTCTGATATGATTATGATAGTATCTGGAGATATAGCCTCAACTTCCTCTTGGATATCATCTTTTCTAATCAGATAAACGATTAGATATCCGAGCGGAATACTTGCTAAAGCCCCTAATCCTCCTCCTATGATTATTGCAGCTAAATTATCTAAATCCACTATACCATCGTCTCCTCTCTATATCTCTGGATATATTGATCTCTTAGCTTCTTCTCCTCATCAGGAGATAAGAATATTCCCTCCAATTGCAAGCCGAATTTTCTGATCACCAGCCTCTCCTCGGCTCTTTGCTCTGGAGTCTTCCTTTTCTCATCCTCTAATTCCCTCTCCCACTCAAGTCTTAGCTTTTGGGACTCCTCTTTGAAAGCCTCAATAGTCTCCCAATTGGTAGCAAGGGGATCGGGTTTGCTCTTGGGAGCTAAGTCCCAGCCTTTATCGAGACTTGACCTGAACCAGCCTCTCAGGTTTTTAATCTTCTCCTTACCATTTGAGCTAAAGTGCCTTCGCATATCTCCAAGTTGTTTGAGGACAGTTTCGTAGCTATGATCTTTTAAGCGATCGTAGAAATATTCTTCAACAGAGGAGTTGTCATCGGATAACCTAAAGTCAATAACTACCCGATTCCATTGAGAGGCTAAGCCTTTTGCATAATAAGTCTTCTTGGTATCCTCAGAGATAACAATATCCGGTCCGTTCTTTTGAGAATCAAAAACAACAACAGAGTCGGATTCGGTAGAAACCGATTTCTGATCAGATTCTACTGGTGGCGGACCTGTTGTTGTCTTCTTCTTAGTATGTCTTCTACGTAGTATGTCTTCCTTCCGCAAATTGCGGTGGGGTTGATCCGCATTCTGCGGTGGGGTTAATCCGCAAATTGCGGTTTTACCCTCTTTCTCCTCTCCCTCAGCGATTCTCTCTTTTAGCTTCTCTTCATCTTCGGGAGTTAGAGGATCATCCATTGCTACATAATAGAGATTGCTAGTTCTTCCTCCTTGTCCCTTATTATTATATCTTGGTTCTATCCTGACAAATAGCTTTGCTTCGGGTTTTTTAAGTTCCCTCTGGACTGTATCCACGCTAATACCACAAGCCTCCGCTATGAACTTTAATGATGGCCAACAGTAATCTCTCTTCTCTCCTGTCTCAGGATTGTAATAACATCTTCGCCTTAACTCCATTACTATTACCGTCAAAGTCGGTCCGAGTCTCGGCTTCCACTTATCCCAAAAATACTTGGTCTCTACCACTATATTTTTGGGTTGCACGATCTCATTCCTTAGATCGTGATAAAACGGGTGTAATTCGATCTGCTCATCTGTTGGCTTATCCATTATCTCTTGCTTTCTATCCATTTCCTCTTACCTCCATTCCTGCCTCTTTAGGTGTTCGATTATTTTTTCTGCGATTACATTTTCTACAAGCTGTTATCAAATTCTCTGGG
>CAZSTA010000174.1:0-7930 GCA_964609495.1 uncultured bacterium
CCAAAATAGGGGGAGAAGCCAGCTAAGACACCCCAATATCAAGATAATAGATGAAACGATGAATTTCCTCGGAGATCTGGGAGGAAGCCCCAGGGAAACAAGCCAGAGGGGAAAGAAGAATAGAAGCAAGTTCTGACGAAAGCCTCCCGCCAATCCCAAGGCCAGCGAGGCAAGATATATATACCTTTTCTCTCCCTGCCAAACCAGATAACAGAGATATACTATGATAATGCTTCCTAAAGCTTCGCCTATATAAGCCTCAGCAACCTCTCCATAGAACCAAAAGACGTTATTCACCGCGAAGAGGAGCGCGGCCCAAGAACCGACTTCAACACCTGCCATCCGCTTCCCCAGGGAAAAGATGAGGAAAACAGTGATCGAACTAAAAATTATGTTGAGGAGGACAAAACTTGTGTTTGGATTATGAACGATATAATTTATAAGCTGAGCCATCCCTACAAAGATGAGGTAACCGGGAGGATGAGGTTGTTGAGCCTTGATATCGAATCGTTCTAAAGCTAGAGCAAATTGAACCGAATCCCAACTATATAAGATTCGGCTGATGAAGGGGAGCCTACTTAATATAGTGAATCCCGCAAGACCCAGCCCTATCCATCCTTCCTTAGATCGTATTGGAGCTTCCGATCGGAATATCACACCTTATTCCCTCCTCTGAGAAGAGGGATAGTTAGAAAACGGGGAAAAATCTTTAAATAACCCAATTAACTTAGCTAAGGGGAGTAATACTTCCATCTCCTTAACGACCGATCCCTCGATACTCGAAGCCCATCTCCCTCATCTCGGCTGGCTCGAAGATATTGCGACCATCTATTATCACTGGTCTTCTCAACAGCGACTTGATCCTATTAAGATCCAGATGTTTGAACTCCTCCCAATCGGTGATTATAACGAGGGCATCGCTCCTATCAGCTACCTCATAAGGATCTCTGCAGTATAATACTTCGGGCATAATTTGTTTTACTTTCTCCATCGCTTGAGGGTCATAAGCTTTGATCCGCGCCCCTTCTTCTTGCAAATATCTTATGATATCTATAGCAGGAGAATTGCGTATATCATCGGTATTCGGTTTAAAGGATAGCCCTAAGATTCCTATCAATTTATCGTTTAAGATCCACAAAGCCTCATTTATCTTGTCGATTAAGCTTTGCTTCTGTCCCTCGTTTATCTGTTGGACAACCCGCAATAATTGGAAATCGTAGCCGTATTTCTCCGCGATATTTATGAAGGCCGCAACATCCTTAGGAAAGCAAGAACCCCCATATCCCACCCCTGCCTTCAGAAATTGAGATCTGATTCTCTTATCGTAGCCCATCCCCTCTGCTACCTTGACCACATCTGCACCTACCCGCTCACATATATTGGCAATAGCATTGATAAAGGATATCTTAGTAGCGAGGAAGGCATTCGAGGCATGTTTGATGATCTCGGCACTTCTAATATCCGTGATTATTATAGGGGCTTTTAAGGGGCGATATAGCTCCTTCATTATCCCGGCGGCTCGGTCACTCGTCACCCCGATCACGATCCGATCGGGATGCATCGCATCTTGAATCGCCGCTCCCTCACGAAGGAACTCTGGATTCGATACCACATCAAATTCCACATTGTGGATATTATAGGCTCGAATAGTTTTAGCTACCCATTCTCCAGTCTCAACTGGAACGGTGCTCTTATCAACTATTACTTTATAGCTGTCCATAACCTCCGCGACTTCGCGAGAGACCTTTTCCACGTAGGATAGATCCGCGCCCCCATCCACACGAGGAGGGGTATTCACCGCGATGAAGATGATATCAGAGCGCTCTACTCCCTCGGCGATGCTCGTGGAGAAGGAGAGCCTGCCCTTATGAACATTACGCTTCACCATCTCCTCAAGTCCTGGCTCATAGATCGGCATTTCCTCCCTCTTCAACATAGCTATCTTCTCTTCATTATTATCGATGCATATCACCTGATGCCCGATCTCAGCCAAGCATGTGCCAGTTGTCAAGCCCACATATCCTGTTCCTATTATACATACCTGCAAATTATATCACCTCTATCAGATGGCCAACTTCTCTAGAATCTGGAGGGAGAGCTCCTTTAGCTTTCCAGAGGAACTTTGAGATAACTCCGTAAGCTTCTGTTCAACCTCCCTCGTCCCTATCTGCCCTAAAGCCTCGGCAGCACAGCTTTGCACGTGAGCATCATCATCTTGCAGTGCTTCGATGAGAGGGTCGATAGCTCTCTTGACCCTTAACTGTCCCAGGATAGTGGCCGCTTTACCCCTCTTGAACCAATTCATATCTTTGAGCGCCAGGATGAGGGCGTCAATAAAATCATTCAGATTTATCTTACTCGATATCTTCTTGGATTTTTCAGGAGCTATCTTTTTTAAAGCCTCTAAAGCGCTGTAGCGCACGAAGATATCTGCATCATCCAAAGCCCTTCCCAAAGAATAGATAGCCTTCTCAGAGCCGATTCGCTCCAAAGCCGATATAACTCTACTTTTGGTCTCGGTACCCTTTGCCTCACGAAGAGTCGAGGTTAGGGATTCAACAGCTCTTTCATCGCCCAATTGCCCTAGAGCATTTATAGCCCGAACTCGAACTATATGCTCTTTATCCTTCAGAAGAGCGATGAGCGGTTCCACCGCCCTTTTATCCTCCAACTGCCCCAGAGAGGAGGCGGCGTTACTTCTTACCAAGCTTATCTCATCCCTGAGGGCTTCGATAAGTGGTCCAACAGCATCCATATCTCCCATCTTCCCCAAAGCCTCCGCGGCGATCCATTGGGCTGGTCCCTTCCCATACTTCAGATCATAGAGCAGTCTCTCCAGCTCCTCTTTCTCTTTCATATTGCTCAATGCTCCTTTTTCTTATTAACTATGAGAAGTGAACTTCTCTGACTTAATTATATCTGAAAAGTTAATCCTTGTCAACAGGAGTTAACTACCCCTTGCAGATTCAGGGGGTTTGTAGCTCATCTAAGGCAGAAAATAGACTGGTTGACAACAGCTCGGGTAAGCTTCATATTTATATATTATTACATACAAAGGAATTTGTCAAGTATTTTTTAGTTTCTTAATGAGGGTGTGAGAAAGAGCAATTCCTCCCCTACTCTGAGAGATAGGGAGCTCCTTGCCCAATCTTATGATACTTAGAAAAAAGGTAAATTGACTTGCATTTAGAGATAAATTTGATATAATTATATTGAGCTACTTCAGTTAGCAAAGATTCATAAATTAAGCAATATCCCCAATCTCCCGAGGGGACTTTTAGGGGCTATGTTGAGCAGAGCATTAAAGCTGGGTTCTGAATATGAAGATTTTAGAGAGATAATAAGGACGATCGAAGCTGGAGGGTCCGGCTGGAGTTTAAGCGGATTAGGAGAAGGAGCTAAGGCTTACTTCCTAGCCGTTTTGTATCTCACTCTCAGGAGACCTCTTTTGATTATCACTTCTAATCAGGAGAAAGCGCTTCAATTATATGATGATCTCTTGAGCTTCTGGGGAGAGGGGGTATATCTCTTTCCTAGTTGGGAGATATTGCCCTATGAGCCTGCCTCTCCGAGCAATCAACTTGTGGGGGAACGTCTCCTAGTTCTGGATAAACTTCTCCAACGGGAGAGGGTCTGTGTAGTAGCGACGGTGAAAGCGATATCTCATAAGCTCATTCCGCCCAGGATCTTCGCGGCTAATGTTATGCGCTTAAGACAGGGGCAATTAATCCCTCAAGAGGAACTCCTCTCCAAACTGGTATGGCAGGGTTTTAAGAGTTCCCCTATGGTCGAGAATAGAGGAGAGTTCAGTCATCGCGGGGGGATCATCGATATCTTCCCTAGTTCGGCTTCCCATCCCTGGAGATTGGAATTCTTCGGTGATGAGATCGAATCGATCCGCCAATTCGAGGTGGCAACCCAAAGATCAATAGATAAAAGCGAAAAGATAACGATTCTGCCCGAGAGAGAAGTATTGATCGCAGGGGGGATCGTAAAGGAGGCAACTAAGCGAATTACGAGGGCGCTTGAGCAATTCCTGGAAAAGCAGGATAAGAGGAAAGTGGCTTCTCGACACCTAGAGGGGATATTACAATCTGGAGATAGAGAAGCTCAGGCTCTTCAACAGATCATCTCCGAACACCTTGTCGGTGCTAGCCAAAGATTGAGGGAGCGAGTCGAGGAGGAAGTAGAGAAATTGTCTGCAGGTGTCTATTTCAGCGGCATCGAGTCCTATCTTCCCCTCCTCTATCCTGAACTGGAGACCTTCTTCTCCTATCTTCCGAGGGATGTCCTTACCGTCCTCGATGAGCCTTTGCGGATCGAGGAGAGTAGTAAGATGTGGGAAGAAGACGTGGCTTCCTCCTATATTACCGCTTTAGAAAGAGCGGAGATACTGCCTCATTCTACCTCTCCGTATCTCTCGAAAGAGGAGATAATGTCTCAACTGAAGAGCAGGCAACATCTCAATCTCTCTCTTCTCCCTCTTGGTGGCTCTAAGGAGAAGGAGATAGCTATAAATACCGTCGAAAATTTCTCCGGAAAGTGGGAGGAATTAGTTGTTACTTTAGAGCATTGGCAGCAGGAAGGTTATAGGATCGTGATCTTGATC
Organism: uncultured bacterium; assembly: GCA_964609495.1. GTDB lineage: Bacteria > CAZSTA01 > CAZSTA01 > CAZSTA01 > CAZSTA01 > CAZSTA01. Next base: position 4,610 of record CAZSTA010000174.1, read on the forward strand.
AATACCAGGGGGCAATTGGAGAGAGTAGAGGAATTGTTAGAAGAATGGGAGCTCTTCCCGATTATCTCCTCCGAGCAGGAGGGCGCCCCAGAACAAGATTTGCAGAACGGTAATGTCTATCTAGTGGAGGGTCGATTAAGCACTGGCTTTCGTCTTCCCGCCCTGAAACTAGCTGTTCTGACGGAAAATGAGATCTTTAGCCGCCGTAAAACTAGAAGGAAGCGTTGGACATTCACCGATAGTAGTCAGGCGATCAGCAGTTATACCGATCTGAAGGTCAGCGATTATGTAGTTCACATCAATTATGGCATAGGACAGTATTTAGGGACCCAAACCTTGGATATCGAGGGATCGCTCAGGGATTATATGGCGATTCGCTATGCCGATAAGGATCGCCTCTATATCCCCCTCGATCAGGTCGATCTTATTCAGAAGTATATTGGGGTGGAGGGACATACTCCAAGGCTTTCTAATTTAAGCGGAGGAAATTGGCAACAGATCAAGCAGAGAGCGAAACGGGCAGTAAGAAAGATGGCCAGAGAATTGCTGGAACTATATGCACTTCGAGGATCGCTTCCCGCCTATGCTTTCTCGACTGATACTCCTTGGCAACATGAGTTGGAAAGTTCCTTCGAGTATGAGGAGACTCCAGATCAACTGCGGGCTACCTCCGAGATCAAGGAGGATATGGAGGCTTCACGCCCTATGGATCGTCTGGTCTGTGGTGATGTGGGTTATGGCAAGACCGAGGTAGCAGTGAGATCGGCATTTAAAGCAATTCTTGATTCGAAACAAGTGGCGATCCTAGTGCCTACCACCATTCTGGCTCAACAGCATCTGAACACCTTCCAGGAAAGATTCTCGCCCTTCCCCATCAGGGTGGAAATGCTGAGCCGTTTTAAGACCCCTCGAGAGCAAAGAGATATCTTAAAGGATCTCAAGCAGGGAAAGATAGATGTGGTAATCGGCACTCATCGACTTATCCAGAAGGATGTAGAATTCCATGACTTGGGATTGGTTATAATAGATGAGGAGCAACGTTTTGGTGTGGTTCATAAGGAGAGGTTAAAGGAGTTAAGAAAAACTGTTGATGTCCTTACTATGACTGCGACTCCGATCCCTCGCACCCTTCATATGTCCCTGGCTGGAATCAGGGATATGAGCATAATCAATACCCCTCCTGAGGATAGATTGCCGATAGCAACTTTCGTCGTTCCCTTCGATAGGGAGCTCATCACCGAGGCGATCTTAAGGGAGCTCTCGCGAGGGGGGCAGGTCTATTTCGTCCACAACCGAGTGCAGAGTATCGCCTCCATGGCGAGCTTCGTCCAGAGGCTTGTCCCTCAAGCTCGCGTGGCTATAGCCCATGGACAGATGAGAGAGAGGGAATTGGAACATATTATGACTCGTTTCATCGAGGAGGAATACGATATCTTGGTATGCACCACCATAATCGAGTCGGGGTTGGATATCACTAATGTTAATACCATTATAGTGGATGGAGCCCATTATCTCGGTCTTGCTCAGTTATATCAACTGCGCGGTCGAGTGGGGAGAGCTAAGCGCCAAGCCTATGTCTATTTCCTCTATCCAAGAGGGCGAGCTCTCTCCGAGGTGGCCGAGAAGAGGTTGCAGGCTATAAGAGAGTTCACCGAATTGGGCTCCGGTTTCAAGCTCGCTATGCGAGATCTGGAGATCAGAGGGGCAGGTAATATTCTGGGAGCGGAACAGCATGGTCATTTGATCGCGGTGGGTTTCGAGATGTATTGTCGTCTCCTCGCTGAGGCGGTTAAAGAACTAAAAGGTGAGGGAATCGAGATCGAATTTGAGAAGCTTCGTCCTAGCATCGATCTCAAGATTCAAGCTCGTATCCCCGATGACTATATATCCTCTCCTGAATTGAAGATAGAGGCCTATCGAAAGATGGCTTATGCTGAGAAAGAGGAGGAGATAAAGGACCTCGAGTGGGAGTTGGAGGACCGTTATGGTGCTCCTCCAACTACTGTGCGGAATCTTCTGAAAGTAATTCTTCTGAGGATATTGGCTAAAAATAAGGGCATTAGATCTTTAAGTAGCGGGCCGCGAGGTATAGCTATCGAATTAGAGGAGGAGACTCGTTGGAACAAGAAATCTTTAGAGCCACTTCTTCGCCAATATCAAGGGCGCCTTTCCCTCTCAGGACGCGGCACGCCTCGTCTCCTCCTCAATAACAAGGGTGCTAGCGAGGGCAAATTATTAAGTTGGCTAGAGAAGATATTAAGGACTGTTGAAACTGAGAGGACGATATGGAAGCCTTGAAGAATATAATTATAGGTGCAATTAAAGTTATAACTATACTTTTCCTCCTATTTGTGTATCTCATCTTTCCAGAAGCATATGAAAGAGTATCTGATACTTCAGTCGTGTTGGTGAACGGAGAGGCTATCACCGAGAGCGAGATAGAGCAACAGTTCAGATTGTCCTTGTTTTATGGGAGGGAGAATAATAAATCTTTGGATGAATTAAAAGCCGCTATTATAGAGGAACTTATCGATCGACACCTGATCCTCCAGAAGGCTAGGGAAGATAATATTAAGGTATCTAAAGATGATATAGAGCTAACTCTCGGTGAGATAATGCATATGTATGATTCTCCAGAGGAGTTCGAGAGAGCGATCGATAAGGCATCTTTATCGTTAGAGGAGCTAAGAAAGAGATTGGAGAATGATCTTCTTATAAAAATTACGGAGGAGAGGATATTAGACGAGATAGATGTTACTGAAGAAGAGGTGAAGAAGTATTATGAAGAACACAAAGATATCTTAAAACAGCCTGAGCTTATAAGGTTAAGCGCTGTAATCGTGGAGACTGAAGAAGAAGCTCAGCTTCTGCTCGATAAGATCAAAGAAGGGAGAGAATTTGCAGAACTATCTAAGGATGAATCGTTAGGAGTAAATATAATATCGGACAAAGATATGGGCCACTTCGCTAGAGGACAGATGTCTCCAGAGATCGAGAGGATCGCTTTCTCCCTTAAAGAAGGAGGAGTCAGTCAACCCATTCCCGTTAAGGAGGGATACCAACTCCTCAGATTGGAGGAGAGACTACCAGGGAGCGGTTACAAATTTGAAGATATAAAGGGACAATTGCCACAGAGGGTATTGGAGGAGAAGCAGCAACAGGTGTTGTCTGATTGGCTGAAGCAGTTACGGGACAAGGCTGAGATAATAAGATGTAATGCTAAGTAGTTTCAAAGAAGTTTCAGGGGAAATTGTTTAAATCACCCTCCCCCTAACCCCCTCCCATCAAGGGAGGGGGAAATAAAAGGAATCGCAGTTCTCA
>CAZSTA010000175.1:0-2807 GCA_964609495.1 uncultured bacterium
ACTTAATTGAGAGGCTCTCTTGATCTTTTATTTCTCCCCCTCCCTTGACGGGAGGGGCTAGGGGAGGGTGATTTAAGGAAATTCAAATCTGCTAGCACGATATTCTACATGCTTACTTTCTTAACACTTTATATTGACTTTTAACCTGAGCTATGATACAATTAGGCAAGTTTGTTGTTCCCTTAGTATCTAATAGTTTAAAGGAGGATTTCCATGAAATTAGGATTTCTAACTGGTTGTATGAGGAACATCGCTTTAGAGGATATAGTGGAGTGGGCGGCGGAGAATGGATTCGAGGCTTTAGAGGTCGCCTGTGTGTCCCTCCCTACTGCGGAGAAGGTTACAGGAGGGATAAATGCAAATAATATGGGTGATAAGGAGGTAGCCCGTATAAAGAAGTTATTTGCAGATAACGGTATTATGATATCCTCGCTAGCGAGCTATCAGAATAACCTCGATCCCGATAAGGAGAGAAGAGAAAGATATCACGAACATCTGAAGAGAGCGATCGACGCGGCTCAGAAGCTAGAGGTCGAATCGGTAGGGACTTTCGTGGGAAGGGACCCAAATAAGACCATAGATGAGAATATCGAGCTATTTAAGAGCGTCTTCCCGGAGTTCGTGAACTACGCGGAGGAGAGAGGAATCAAGCTAGTGATCGAGAACTGTCCTATGGAGGGTTGGCAGAGGGAAGGATTAGCTGGCAACATAGCTTATTCACCTGATATTTGGGAGGATATGTTCGAGGCTATCCCCAATGATAACTTCGGTTTGAACCTTGATCCCTCTCACCTTTACTGGCTAGAAGTGGATTATATCCAAGCGACAAAATATTTCGCGGATAGGATATTTCATACCCATGCTAAGGATACGGAGATTATGTATGACCGACAAGCTTGGGTCAGTATCCTTAGCCGCTATGGCCGACGTTGGTGGAGATATAGAATTCCAGGTCTAGGAGAGATAGATTGGACAAGATTCGTATCAACTCTCGTCGAATCCGGATATGACGGCGTCCTAAGTATTGAGCATGAGGATCCTGTCTGGGAGGGAGAGGAGGAGAAGGTCAAGAAGGGCTTGATCTTAGGGAGACGTCATTTAGCTCCTCTCCTGATGTAAATATTGCCTAAACCAACTCGGACAGATAGCGAAGGTTGAGAAAAGCAGAGCTATCCACCAGGAGAGTAAGTCCTGGTGGATAGTCACCAATTACTAACTGTTAAGCTTGGATTACCTAAGGAGGGATTGATGATTGTGTCAACTATGAAAGCCGCAGTTCTACATAAGATCGAGGATATAAGGATCGAACAAGTTGAAAAGCCGACTATAAAGCCAGATGAAGTGCTAGTTAAGATAAAAGCGGTGGGAGTCTGTGGTTCTGATGTTCACTTCTATCGAGATGGGCATATCGGCTCCTTTGTTGTAGAGAAGCCCATTATATTAGGTCATGAATCCTCAGGGGAGATAGTTGAGGTAGGAGCTGAGGTCAAAGATCGTAAGATAGGGGAGCGAGTAACTATCGAGCCAGGTTTCCCCTGTCGTCGTTGTCAATATTGCAAGACTGGTCATTATAACCTCTGCCGAGATGTAACCTTCTTAGCAACTCCTCCCACCGATGGTGCTTATGCTGAATATCTGGCAGCGCCTGCCGACTTCGCTTTCCCGCTCCCTGATAATATGAACTTCGAGGAGGGAGCGATGATCGAGCCTCTAGCGGTTGGAGTTTATGCGGCGAGAAGGGCAAACGTTAAGATAGGGGATAAGGTGGCGGTCTTGGGGGTCGGTCCTATCGGCTTAGTCACCCTTCAAGCGGCAAAGGCTAGGGGTGCTACTCAGATAATCGCCACTGATCTAGCTGAGAATAGACTCGAATTAGCTAAGAAGTTAGGAGCGACTGAGGTTATCAACGCTAAGGAGAAGGACACTGTTGAGGAGATTATGAATCTGACCGAGGGGATAGGAGTAGATGTAGTTCTGGAGACTGCAGGGGCGGTGAAGACGATCCAGCAAACACCACATATCATAAGGCCAGGAGGGATGATCACCTTTGTTGGTATGGCAACTCCCTTGAAGATCGAGTATGAGATCATCACTGCCATTATTCAGGAGGCAAACATCACGACCGTCTTCCGCTATGCCAATGCTTACCCGATATCGATCGATTTGGTATCGAAAGGGCTAGTCGATGTGAAATCCCTTATCACCCACAGATTCACCTTAGATCAAACCCAGGAGGCTCTTGAATTCTCTGATAAGAATAAGGATATCTCCGTTAAGAGCGTGATTATCATTGACTAAGGCAATGGAACACTATGAGGGTCAACCACTCCTACCACAAGGGTAGGGTTTTCACACCGGTTTTTTATAAAAAACGCAAAATCTCCCGCTTCGACGGGAGATTTTTCTAGAGGGTATGATTTTATCCGCCGGTAGATGAGGCAAGATAATATCTCCGAGATGAGTTGAAACTTTTTATATCCTTTTTCTTATATATATGAAAGATCAGTTATGTAAATATCTTATATGAAAGGAGGCAAAATTATGAATCGCGCTATTCGACTGATCAGTGTTATTTGTGCTGTGCTGTTAGCGATAACTGGGCTATCCACCATCGCTTTAGCAGCGGAAACGACACCCCAGCGCTTCTTCCTGGATTTCGTGGATGCCTACCTGGTGTACGTGCCAGATAGTGGAACACTCCAGATCGCCGCTGAGTTAAATGTCCTATCCTACGGTAGTGATTGGGAAGTTGCGAAGCTCAAACCCTATCTGTATCATATGCGGCTGAAGACTTGGAAGGGTTTCTA
>CAZSTA010000175.1:2907-7928 GCA_964609495.1 uncultured bacterium
TTCTTTTTACTGATGGTAGTTCTTGCTTTAGTGGTGTCGGGGGCCATCTGTGAACCGTCGTCTCCCGGGGCAATGAAATGCATCGATTTCGAGGATTTGGCATTAGGAACGGCTTGGAGTGTAGGGACCTCGCTCCATCCCTCGGGTTACATGGTTACAGGCAAGGAATTCCAACATTATGGCTGGTGGACTTGGGATGGTTATGCGGATGTCGATACTAGCGGGTTGGCTGGTGGCTCGGGTCAGGATGTGCGGGTTAATAATATCAACCTCGACTTCAATTTCGGCGGCGATGTAAAAGACCTCAGCTTCCGCTTCGGCGAGTACGGTGGTAACCTCAATATCAGAATCAACGGCTATTTTAAAAGCTTCGACAATTTCGCCGATATCAACGGGACCACCTTCGGTAGCGTTAACGTTTCCGTTACCAATGGTCTTGGCAGTGATAAAGGGGAGGTAAAGTTAACCGGTGGCATAATCACATCGTTCGCTGTTGGTGGGCAAGAACTGTGGATCGACGATGTTTGCCCATCAACGCTTATAATATACTAGCTCTAAAATTTAAGGAAGGTGATAAATAATGATAATCAGGTAAGTAACCTTCCTTCGAAAATCGGCATCTATCGCGACTATTACTTAAATGATGTTTGCCCATCTTGGTAAAAGCTATGGAAGCATATTAAATTGGGGATCTGATACTTCACCTCTCCTCGAGGGAGGAAGAGGATTATCTCTCTTCATCTTAAGCTCAGGATATAATTTCCCCTCACCCTAAGTCTATACTTCGTATTATCCTCTCCCTTGATGGGGGGATTAGGGGGAGGGTGTAAAGGAAACTTTTTAATTCTGGTAACTTTTTAACCTTATATATTTTTGGAAGCGAAAGTTACCAGAACACTTGAGTTTTGTTGCCTGCAAAAGTTTTCTTTGTCTAAACAATTCTTCTTGAAACTAATCAATGAAGAAAGGAGGGAATAGAAATGATGAAGATCAGAGTGTTCTTTCTACTGATGATGACTCTTGCCTTAGTAGTGTCAGGAGCCATCTGCACATCACCGACTCCCGGGTCAATACCATGCATCCATTTCGGGGATTTGCCATTCGGAACGACTTATCACGTAGGGGACACGTTCCATCCCTCGGGTCACATGGTTACAGGCAACGATTTCCAATATAGTACTGGGGGTTGGACTAGCGATGGTTATGCGAAGGTTGGAAATGCCGGGGAAGCTGGTGGCTCGGGATTGGAGATGTTTGTTAGCAATATTAACCTCGACTTCAATTTCGGCAGCGATGTAAAAGACCTCAGCTTCCGCTTCGGTGAGTACGGTGGTAACCTCAATATCAAAATCAACGGCTATTTTAAAAACTTCGCCAATTTCGCCGATATCAACGGAACCACCTTCGGTAGCGTTAGCGTTTCCGTTACCAATGGCCTTGGCAATGACAAAGGAGAGGTAAAGTTGACCGGTGGCATAATCACATCGTTCTCTGTTGGTGGGCAAGAACTGTTCATTGACGATGTTTGCCCATCAACGCGTATAATATACTAGCTCTAAAATTTAAGGAAGGTGATAAATAATGATAATCAGGTAACTGAGGAAGCATATAAAATTAAGGAAAGGAGAGAATAATAATGAAAATCAGAATGCTCTTTTTACTGATGGTGGTTCTCGCCTTAATAGCGTTAGGGGCCGTCTGTGAACCGCCACCTTCTGGACCAATGAGGTGCATCGATTTCGAGGACTTGGCATTAGGAACGATTTACACTGTAGGGATCTCGTTCCATCCCTCGGGTTACACGGTTACAGGCAAGGATTTCCAATGGAGTAATGGGATTTGGACTAACAATGGCTACGCGAAGGTCGATAATGTCGTGAAAGCTGGTGGTTCGGGTAAGGATATGCAGGTTAATAACATCAATCTCGACTTCAATTTCGGTGGCGCAATAAAAGAACTCAGATTCCGCTTCGGCGAGTATGGCGGTAACCTCAACATCGACATCAATGGCGATTTTAAAAACTTCAACAATTTCGTCGATATCAAAGGGACCACAATCGGTGGCGTTAATGTCTCTGTTACCAATGGCCTTGGCAATGATAAAGGAGAGGTAAAGTTGACCGGTGGAACGATCAACTCATTCGCCGTTGGTGGGCAAGAATTATGGCTCGACGATATTTGCCCATCTCGATAGAAACTATAGAGGCATACAAAATCGGGTTCTGATATTTCACCTCCCTCTCTTAGGAGGGGGAGGATTATCTCTTTCGCTCTTATACGAAGTATCGACTTATTCACATTACGAGGTAAAGACATTTTTCCCTCACCTTAGCTCTCTCTCACTAGTGGAGAGGAAATATCTGGATAGGAATTGCTTTTTATATTAGTCTATACTTCGTATTTGAAACTAATTAAAAAGAAAGGAGGGGATAGAAATGATAAAGATCAGAGTATTTCTTTTACTGATGGTAGTTTTCGCCTTAATAGTGTTGGGGGCTGTCTGTGAAGAGCCTCTCCCAGATGACCTTCCAGAGACTCGGGATGAAACAACACTTTACGAAGGAATAAAAACCTATGTTCTCACTTCAGCGGGATGGTGGTATCGACAGGATGGGGTGGTTGATACCAACGTAAATAGCTATTTCCCAGACATTAACCTAAGAAATACAGATACTGCTGAATTGCTTTCCGATCTGGGATTGCCAACGAATAGGACTAGCAATGCTACGGAGGTTTGGCAGAGGACTTGTGCTGTCTGGAATTGGCTTAGAAGTAACTTGCTGACTCCAGGAACAACCGATTATGATAACGCCAAAAGTTATTACGAGAGTCTTGGGCACTGGCCCTCTTTCGCCGATATTTCCTACATTTATACCCATTTTGGAGGGATATATGTAGGCACTTGTATGAGCAGAGCTCAAACCTTTGCCACCCTACTTTGGGTTGTGGGAGTTCATCCTGATCTCTTCGCGATCGGGGAGTCGAAATGGAAAGCAGAGTATAGCCAACATATGTTCGTGATTCTCTACCTTGATCCTCACTGGTATTACGTAGATCCGAGCTGTCTTGAGCAGAAAAGTCTATCCTCCGGAAAGGTTGAAAGTGTAGGATGTACTGCGGCTGATTATAAGCATCCCAACACTATCAAAATTGTGCCTGAGTCTAATTTGAACAAGGTCCCACTTGTAGAATGATCATAGTTGGCTTTTGAACTTCTAATTCGGTTATGCAGAGCTAATATTTTGTTAGGGAGTTGTGGGAGAGGGGACGTCGAGATAGGACTGGACCCCAGTTCCCTCTCCCTTAGGGGAGGGTGATTTAGAGCGGCTTTGAGATCTAAGCTGATAGATCACATCTGGGTTATCAGGAAGCTATTGACTAATGTTGTAGCTCTTGGTATAATTAACGTCAAATAAGGAGATCATCTGCTCAAGTAGCTTCAAAGAAAAAAAATCCCTATTTGAAACTACTTAAATCTGTGAAAGGAGGACTGAAACAAAAAGTCCTAAAAGAAGGATGATTAGTTTCTTTTTATGGAGGTGCTAACATGAAGATCTTTGACTTTCTAAGATGTAAAAGTCAAATATTGGTGCTTGAGATTATTGTGCTCCTTCTATTTACTTTGACGGTTGGGAGTGTATCAGCTAGTGAGTCAGGAGTAAGTGAGAAACCAGAAGAAAACCAGGAATTACTCAACTGTCTCTGTAGCTGTGCGGCCCCCCCTGGAGGACAATTCGTGTGTAGTTACAATCTAGAAGATAAGGGATGGTCGCCCTCATGCGCAAACCTTGAAAATGGACCCTGTATCTGTAAAGCATACGGTTGCTTCAGAACAAAACTTCCCCCAGAAGGTGAGTGTGGAGATTGGTGCAAAGAGTGCGTTAAAAAATGTTATGAGAAGTACGGTGTACCCGAGGGTGGTCAACCACCATCTCCCCCTGACGAAGAAGACTATGACTGGGAAGAAAATTGGAATGAATACGATGAATGGGAAGAAGATTGGGAAGATTGGAATGAATACGATGAATACAATGAGTGGGAAGAAGATTGGGATGAGTATGAAGAGTGGGAAGAGGGCTATTGGGGAGATGAAGTGACTGCTGTCGATATATTTAATATATATCCCGAAAGGTTTCGTCGATGCTACGATCTCCCCTATGCTGAGATCCATAAACAGCCGCCTCCCTCAGAAAGACTATCGGTAGGAGAAGAGAAAAAAAGAATTTATGATGATCTCATTGATAATGGGTATCAATGGCTTAGAACAGGGTTTATACCCAAAGGAGTAGGAGAAAGAGCAGAAGAATTTCCTGACTTAGGCTTGGAGCCAGGGGACATTCTAATGTTAGGCTTCGATTCCCTTGACCCTCACAATGCCCCTCATTATACTGTGGTAGGACCAGATGGGATGATCTATCAGGTTATCAACTGGTCCGAGGGAGGAGCCCTAGATGGTCCTCGCTCTCCAGAATGGCTTTTCAAAAAAAGAACGCTTGTAAATCCCTTTACGGGAGGGACGAAAACCTCCCCTAGGATTTTTCAACACTACATAATTTTTAGAAAAGAGTAGCACTCAAATAGGGGCATTCTCACGAATACTACCTTCTTTAAAATTTTAACTCTAATTTCTTCCTCCCTTTTCAAGTGGTTTCAAGTAAATAAGTTCTTGTATTACCTCCCTCACCCTATAAGATAACTTAAGTCTATGCTTCGCATTTCATAATGATATAAGTTATCTTACCTTGGGTTATCAGGGAGCTATTGACTAATGTTGTAGCTCTTGATATAATTAACACTAGGGAGACTCCCAGAAGATAGCGGAGGTAGAAAATAGTGAGAACTATTCAAGAAAAATTTGACACTGTGATTAATAAAAATACATTTTACTTTTACAATAGAGATTTTGAAGAGAAATATGAGGGGTATGTCAATTCCTTAAAAGAAACTCTATTTGATACAATAGAGCATAATAAGAAAGGATGGTGATAAACCTGGTTACCTCCGATGTAACTAGGGAAGTA
>CAZSTA010000176.1:0-7884 GCA_964609495.1 uncultured bacterium
CAACGCGATATGGACGGTAACTATTATATTGGATAATGTGATCGCCAAGCAAAATGGACGTTTAATATGGGGTTGCTGAAGTCGGCAACCCCGAAAACGTTATATGGAATTAAAAGAAAGCCTCGAGTCTTCTATATACCTAAATCCAGGAATTGTTTTTCCCTTCCTCTCAACTAGTAGGATAACATAATGGAGTAATAAACAATAGTGGTCGGGTCTAAGAACCCGACCACTCACGTTTATTTCTATTTTCCTATTCTCCAACTCATTCGAAGATGCTCAACCGATACTCTGCCGACGTTCCCCTTATCTCAGGAAGATACATAGGATATCCGAGCGTTGGCATCACATGGAAGTCCCCAGGAATCTCCGCCCTTAGTCGGTGAGTTATAGTATGCTCTCCTGCTGGCAACCAGGTGCGGAAGATAACCACCTTCTCATCCCGAACCTCCTTATTGGAATACCACCAGTAGTATTCATCTCTAGTATCTTCAACAGCCTCGCATCCACTGGGCTTCGGATCCTCGAAGACCAGATACTCATAGTCGTTATCGGCTTTGATCGTCAGCTTAACCTCGATCTCATCGCCAGATCTTACCTCTCCCTCAAGCGGTATCCTATCATATACTAATTTGTTATCTCTATCGAGCTTCGGAATAAGGCGGAAATACTCTCGCTTGATCTCCAGACCATAACCGCTAGGAGGTATATCCTCCTCCATTGTATAGTAGGTAAAGATGATGGAGTAGTAGAAGTTCCCTTCTCCCTCCCTCTCTACTCTAACGGTGTTTTCCCCATCCGCTATCATATTTCTGGGGAATATAATGGTGCCAGGGAAATCTAAGATGTTTTCGGGGGTTACCTCCATGATCTTGTATAGATTATCGTTGAGATATATCTCAAGCACATAATTCGCCTTCAACTCCTTAGTCATCCTGACGTGATCGGCTAGAGCGTAGATCACCGCCGCAGTATCCTTAGTCGATTTCCACTTGCTACCTCGTCTGTTAAGCACTAGCCAATTAACTGCTTTCGATACCAACTCGTGATCAGGAGCGATCGCTAGATAAGCTTTCAAGGTATAAGCTGTAGCCTCCACTCTATCACTCGACCAGCGATAATACCTGCGTTCTTTTCCTCCCCAATAGGCGGTATTATCGGTGAGGGTGGCATATCCCTCCATATTTCTGATGAGCAGTTGAGCATCAGCACCTCTTCCCAAGTTATGTAAACTCAAGGCTAAGAAAGCTCTGGTGAGATCGTTTAACTCATCGCGCTCGGAGAAGAGATATTCGATCTCTTCTTCGATATCCTTTACTCCAGCCTCCGTTAGAGAATAGATAGCATAGGCTTTGGTATCAAGCTCTTTGATGCTCTTTAAGCCGTCCTTCAGGAAATCTACGCCTCTTCGCAAAACATCTTGAGATACGGCAAAATCCGCCGCCTGAGCTTGTGCCAACCCATAGACCACATAAGCGGTCATATAGTATTGAGAATCGCCATTCTTCCACCAGCCCCAACCACCATCGCTGTGCTGGAAGTCATATAGCCTCTTCAATCCCTTCTCGACCATATCGGGAAGCTTTGCCTCCAAATCCTCATTCCTCTGACCCAATTCTTGTAGTACCCTCGCCACGATCACATCTGGCAGGAAACGGCTCATAGTCTGTTCCACACAGCCGTAGGGATAGCCAGCTAGATAGGGAAGAGCTTCTAACAACGCGGAAGCGATGGTCGGGGAGAGGATGAGCTTCAATTCGTCAGCTTCCTTGTTTCTATCCGCGGGAACTTCGAGCTTTTCCGTGAACACCTTTTCGCTCTTTCCAGTGGAGACGATCGCCTTCTCAATACCGTGGGGGAGAATGGGGAAGGTGTATTGCACTGCATCGGACTCCTCATCAGTCAGAGCGGTAGCGGTTATCTTAACTTCACCGGGAGAGGTGGCTTTGACTTTCCAATCCACTCGTATCTCTTCATTGGGCTCGATCGTTATCTCTTTACTACTATCCTCCAGCATCTCAAGCCCTTGAGCATCGAGTATGACCTTGCAATATTTCGCCTCATCAAGGTAATTATGAACTATAGCTGATAGGGTTACCACATCGCGCTGAGTGAAGAAGCGAGGTGCTTCTAAGCGGATGATCACGTTCTTCCTCGTGATCACCTCCGAGGTCACCCACCCGACTTTGGTATCGAGGGTTATAGCCCTGGCGGTAGCTCTCCAGGTGGTCAAGGTATCGGGGAAGCGAACCTCGACCTCCGCTCGACCCGATTCATCGGTCTTAATATATGCTCTCCAGAAGGCGGTATCGGGGAAGTAAGCTCTTATCCTAGCAACTGCGAAGGCCTCTTCACCTTCCTTCGCTTTTACTCCCCTCTCCATCGGTGCGGCGGCCATCGGCGCTATTTCCTCTTCCAGCATAGCAAATCCCAGCTCGTTAGCCTCTTCTTTAGCCTCTCCTTCTACAGCCGACCAATATCTGAACTCGAAAGAGCTATTGGTGATGACGCGGTTGTATCTCTTATCTCCATAGAAGAATTTTCTGATGTCGTCTGCTAGTTCCTCTTGGATATAATATATCGAGGCATCTACTAATCCCAGCGATAATTCCGCTGATACTGGTTCTCCCTTCTCGTTCAAGGTCTCGATGGTGAATTTTCCGATCTCTTGAGGACCATACGTTTCCTTATCAGTGATGATCCTTACCTTCAGGAACTTATCGGTGGGGGGAACGATTATATCCTTTTGGCGGGTGGCGAGCTGGTTAGAGGAGACTATCGCAACGGAGAAATAGACATTAGGAGAGTATTCATCTTTGATAGGAACTTCAAAGGAGGCCGAGTTGCCCTTCAACTCGATAACGCGACTGTAATACAGACCATCAGCCTCTATCGTGAAGAGGGCGGAGGTATCGCTATAGACTGAATTGATGAGTATATGAGCAGTGTCACCCTTGTCATACACATCCTTATCGGTGATTATATCCACTCCAGTATAGTCATAAAAAGCTCCGTAGTAATCCTCTCCAGCAACCCAGACATAAGCACTCCCTTCGACCATCTCCTCTCTTTCGTCTAGGGCGGTTACCTTAACCCTGAAATATCCCTGCATATCGGGATAAAACTCATAAGTGCCTTTACCCTTCTCATCCGTTTCCGCTTTATCCTCGAATAGCTTCTTCTCATCATATCTCTTTCTCTTGCTGTTCCACTTCTCAAGATAGACGGCTATATCGACTGGCGTGCGAACTGGCTTGTTATTAGGAGTTAAGGCTCTGATATTTATCCTAACCTTATCGGTTGGGTTATAGATGAACCTCTCCGCTCTAGCATATAGATAGAAGGCGGTCCTGGTGACCTTAGCACTCGTATCAGCTATTACCTCTCTTCGGCTCTGATCCACAACCTTTGCCTCTACGCGATATAGATAATCATCATCATCGAACTTATCGGCATAGAAGGCTATCACCGCTAGCCCTTCAAGATCGGTCTTCAACTTCCCTTGATCCACAACTTCCTCGTCCCAATATCTCTGATAGGGAGGGGCTTGTTCGATGAACCAATCGAACTCTCCTGACCACCAGAAGGGATGATAATATTTGCTGCGGAAGACGGTGTAGGTCACATCAGCATTGGGAACAGGACCTCCGAAGTAGTATTCAGCCTTTAACTCTACCTCGATCCTATCGCCAGGGTGATACAGATCTTGATCGGGAGTTAGGGAGACCTTATATTCGGGTTTTTTATACTCCTCCACTCGGAATCTCCCCCGTCCACCGCCTAGATCTAGCTGAGCCTCGATCGAGTAGAAGCCCAGGGGAGGTTCTTCACCTAATACGATCTCTCCGCTGAAGCTTCCCATCTCGTTAGTCTTGAGCTTCTTCTCGTAGATATATTCACCTTTGGAGTTTCTGATCCTGACTTGTATCTCACGAGATTGCGGAGGTTTGTATATTCCCCTCTGATATATCCTTAAAATCCCTTTGAAATAGACAGTCTGTTCGGGTCTATATACTGGTCTATCGGTATAGATGTAGATCTTAGCTTGTTCAGTCTCATAATATCCATACCACCATCTATAGTAGGGTGAGCCTGAGAGGGCGTAGTTATCTCCATACTTAGCCAGAGTTATCGGATATCCTCTCTCGTTTTCCTTCCTCTTGGCTTCGAATAGACCATCTAAATCGGTGTAACCCTCAGTATATACTTCTCGTTTTTCCTCTGAGATATAGTGACTAACCGCTACTTGGGCTTCGGCATAAGGCTTACCGGATTGATTGTTCACCACGAAAGCTAATAGCTTATCACTATCGTATTTGGTGACCAAGGCGATATCGGAGACGATCAGTAGAGTCTTAGTAGTAAGCTCCTCTGAGCTTGTCTCGATTATATAAGCTCCTGAAGCGGTTATGGGAAGCTCGACTTCCTTCATCAACCACTGGTGATCCTTCTTATCGCCAGTGGATATCGATAAGCTATCCAATCGCTCTAAGCTGGAGGTATCGACCTTCTCCACGCCCAGAACATCTCCAGTACTGCGGAAGAACTTCATAAGATCGAATTTATACAAGGATAGCTTAACCTCGGAGATATTCCTTGCTCTTAGATTAACAAATATCTCTTGGCCGGGATAGAACATCCGATCGATATAGAGGTTTAACACCCTTCTTCTGAGGACAGCTAAAGCAGATTGGGTCTCCTTAGTCCATTCGCTGTCAGGATAGTTATTTAGCAGATTTTCAAGTTCCTTCTCCGCCTCAAGGAATTTATCTGCCTGAATATAGAGTTGAGCGATTCTACACTGGGCATCATCAGCTAGTTCGGAATCGGGATAGGTACTTAGAAGCCTTCCCCAAACTTTCAAGGAATTCTCCATCCTCGTTTCATGATCTCCTCCATACTGCTGATAGAACTCTCCCATCTTGAAGAGGACTTCGGCCGCTTGCTCTTTGGTGGGCTTAAGGCGGAGGATACGGCGATAGTTATTGAGCGCCTTTTCCCTATCATCCCATCTAAGCATATACGTCTGAGCCTGATCGAAGTAGGTTTGGATAAGCTCTGAACTTTTTATATAGCGTCGCTCATAGTAATCGATCGCCTTCTGATAAGCCTCGATCCCATCATCATAATAGTTCCAGCGATCCCACACGAAATAGATATTTCCTATCTGATGATAGGCTTTTGCCATAAATTCTGTATCGGGGAAATCCTTGACTACTCTCTGGAAGGATTTTACGGCATCTTCATATCGCTCCAGCTTGAAATCACACATCGCGACCATATACTCAGCCTCGGCCGCGTACTCGCTATCGGGATAGGTCTTAACTATCTCCTCAAAGTAATCTCTAGCTCTATGATAGGTATGCTCCTCGTAATATTTCATCGCAGTATCATATAGCTCTTCCATCCTATCAGCTCCTTTCCCTCTTGAGATAGCGTTGCCAGTTACCAATAGAAACAAGAGGGATACTGATATTATTATACTTAGGAATATCTTTTTCTTCATTCTCTATCCTCTCCTTTATATATAGATTACTATCTCTCTACCTCAGTATCATCTTAGTATTAAGACGCATCGGATAGGCAAAAAGTTCCTTCCTAATATTTAATTGATTAGCTCATATTCGCATAAGGTGCGCTAGGCTAATCTAATGAGCGAAGGGAATAATTTAGTCTATACTTCGTATTACCCCCCTCACCCTATCCCTCTCCCACGAGGGGAGAGGGAACACTGAGATTAAACTAAAGCCCTTTATCCTCTATTGCGAAGTATAGACATTTTTAGCTAGGCACGCTATTCCAATATGAGCGAAGTTCAGAATGGATGTCTCCTCACGATCTTGAATACATAGGCGTGTTCACAGGGCTTCTTAGCGGGGGGCTTGATCTTAAGACCTTCTTTGGTCAGCGACCATTCCAATTCCTTATCAACGCCAAGCATCTTGATGAAGCAAATCTCCGACTCATACAATACTTTCAGAGATTCAATGGTCACCTGCTCCCCCGGCCAGCCCAGGCAAGTCGCATATAGCACATCATCCTTAACTGTAAATCGAATATCCTGGGCCGTATATTGGACCTCCTCTCTCTCACTAAAAGCTCCGCTCTTCTTCATTTGGGTAGGCCCTTCCCCATAAACTAACCAGGGCGTGGTTCCGTAGATAGCTTCACCATTGATATCCAACCATTTGCCTATCCCCAATAGACACTCTTTCGCCAGCTCCGGAATATCTCCATTCGACTTGGGACCGACATTCAACAGAAGGTAACCATTCTTGCTCACGTTGTCCACAAGATTGTGCACCAGCGTTCTCACCGGTTTGAAACCCGCCTCCTGAACATAGGACCAGGCACCCTTCTCATCCACCGAGGTGTCTGTGATCCAATCGTGATAGGTTAGTTCGCTCATTCGCCCCAATTCAAGGTCCACAACAGCTGTCTCAGGGGCGAGACAATGGTGCTTATAGGTTACGACAACTTCCTTGCCCCATTCCCTGCCCTTGTTATAGTAGTAAGCCAGAAATTCCTTCTTATATTGCTCTTGGATTCGTTGCAACCCAAAGTCGAACCATAGCATATCAGGTCTATACTTGTCGATGACCTCCAGAATCTTTGCCTTCCACTTCTCGAGAAATTCTTGGCTGGGTTTCTCTTGATCGAAAAACTCTGGGCCGACTTCAGTATCTATATTGTGTATCGGGCCATACAGGCCTGAGTAGCGCGGGTCCGAAGTATCATATTCTTTTTTCCAATGAGGAAAGAACCACCAATTCGCAGCGTGGTGAAGGGCTATCATGAACCTCATGCCCTGCTTCCGGATAGCCTTCTCCAGCTCTCCCACAACGTCTCTCTTAGGACCCATCCTGGCCGCATTCCATTCCGTAAGTTCGCTGTCCCACATAGCAAAACCATCATGATGTTCACCAACAGGACCGGCGAATTGAGCGCCAGCTTTCTTGAACAGTTCTGCCCACTCGTCCGGATCGAACTTCTCTCCCTTGAACATAGGGATAAAGTCTTTATAACCAAACTCCGAGGGAGGACCGTAGGTTCTCAAGTGGTATTGATACTGCTCAGTCCCTTCCCTATACATGTTGTAGGGATACCACGTGCCATTCGGGCCGCAGGCGGGAACTGAGTAGATCCCCCAGTGGGTATATATACCGAATTTGGCATCCTTGAACCATTGGGGAGTAGTATGAGTCTTGAGAGAATTCCAGGTTGGTTTGTAGGTTTTATTCACCTTTGTCAAGCTCCTTTGCTTTTTTTGCACGCTCCAATATTTCCTCTAACGGTATATATTTACCATCCCAGTATTCAAATACTCTTAAACCTTCATCTTCCAGTATAGGTCCGATAACCTCTACGCTACTGTCTATTCTCCTTATTATCTCTTCGCAGGGGATGAATTTGTGATCACCTGGTATCAACTTTGAAAAGGCAGCGTTTGATACACCATACACTATCTTAGGTATCCCGGCAGCCAGTATTGCAAATATACAACGGACACATGGAGCGGTGCTCGTATATAATATGCTCCTTGATAAAATGCTGTCTGGATATCGTTGCATGCACTTAATCGCAAGATTATATTCTGCATGTCCATATTTCCCCCCACCAGTTACTTCTGTATTCTCTGCTGTCTCGATTATTTCACCATCGTGAACAAGCACTGCTCCAAATGTGTGATTTCCCTTTTTTCCAGAACTAATGGCTAATGAATAACATTCTCTAATGAATTGCTTATGTCGCATTCCATTTCATCTCCTATTAAGTATCAAACATACCTATCCAATTATGCGGCGATATTTCGCCTAACGGATGAAGCATTGACGACTACCATTAGCTCAAAAGATGCGCACGTCTATTTGGCGGATGAAAGAG
>CAZSTA010000177.1:0-7820 GCA_964609495.1 uncultured bacterium
CAAAAGGCACCTTGATCTTAGGTTTGGGTTTGACCTTAGCCATCCCCATCTGGTGGAAGATCTTGCGCACTTCATCAGGATGCAAGGGGGTAGGCTTAGAACCCGATCCTACGAAGCCAGTCACTCCCGGGGTATTGCGCACCACATGCCAGGATTCATCGGTAAGATCCATCTCCACTAATAGATAACCCGGATATATCTTCTTCTCCGTAATCTTATCTCCCCCATCTTTAGTCTTCTCTATAGTCTCCTCGGCGGGGATGATTATACGAAATATCTTGTCCTCCATACCCATCGATTCGATACGGCTTTCTAAATTGGCTTTTACTTTATTCTCATATCCTGAATAGGTATGGATCACATACCAGCTCTTCTCCATGGTTGAGGATATTCCCCCTCTTTAACCTCACTTTATCTTCAATAGAAAAGATAACACCCCACTCAAGAGCGTATCTATTGCCCCGATATAAGCTGCCATAATAACAATTGTGATTAGAACGATACCAGTGGTAGATATCGTCTCCTGACGGGTTGGCCAGGCCACTTTCCTTAGCTCGATTATAGCTTCCCGAATGAATCTTCTGATTCGTTCATACAAATTCCTAATCATCTTCACGCTCCTCGGATCGATAAGAGGCTTATCATAATTTATCTGGTCTCTCGATGAAGAGTATGCTTTCCACAAAATTTGCAATACTTCTTGATCTGAAATCTGCCAGATATAGTCTGCTTATTTTTGGTAGTAGTATAGTTTCTTCTTTTACATTCTTCACAAGCTAACTTAATCAATACCCGCACTATTCGCACCTCCTAACTCTTTATCAGAGTAAGTATACCATAGAAATGATTTTATGTCAAGACTTTCTGCGGGGTTTATTTTTCCAAGTATGTAAAACTTCGTGCTAAGAAAGATATGTTTCTCCCTCACCCTTTCCCACGAGGGGAGAGGGATCGTAATTGAGAAGCTCTCTTGATCTTTTATTTTCCCCTCTCGTCGAGGGAGGGGTTAGGGGGGAGGGTGATTTAAGGGAAGTTCAATTTCCCAGCACAAAGTTTACATGCTTACTTTATTTTCTGGGAGTTGCCTATAATCCTCTTTTATGTTATAATTACTTTAATTATACTATATAGAAGGACGGATGAGAGAGAATGGAAGTGCGCCTATGTCAGAGGTGTGGAAAAGTCCTAAAAGAGGAAGACCTTCGTTATATCGCGGAGATAAAGGTATATGCCGCCCCGAAGGAGATAGAGATAAATCTTGAAGATCTGATAAAAGATTACAAATTCAGAATAAATAGAGTGGTGGAAGAGATAGCACAAAAGGGCGAAAAGGAATTATCAGATGAAATATATACTGAATGGAAATTCGATCTATGTCCCGAATGCCATAAGGAATACATCAAGGATCCTTTAGGGATCAACAGAGGTGAGAATCTGAGTTAGAGATCTATCGACTTCACCAATTAATAACCCCCTCGAAGTTTTCAGGGGATTTTTGTTTTTACATCTATTGACAATATGCAACTCTATATGATAATATTAGAGATAATTACTGAGATAGGATAAAGGAGATGATATATTTGCCAGAGAAAGTCAGAGTCGTGGGGCTAGGGAGTTGCACTGTAGATTACTTCGGTCTCACTCCTAAGATAATCGGACCCGAAGAGAAGGTAAATATGAGAGGATTAGAGGTTTATGCTGGAGGAGTGACAGCCAATAACCTAACCCAAGTCGCCCGTTTGGGAGTCAAAACTGGTTGGTTCGGAAAGCTGGGCGATGACGAAAATGGACGAATAATTATGGAAGCATTTAAAGAAGATGATATGGATATAAGCCATATTAAGATAATAAAGGGAGAGCGCTCTACCTTTTGTTGGATTCCTGTTGATCCTCAAGGTAATAGATGTATATATATGTTTCGTAATGTCACTGCTAAATTAACTCCGGAGGAGATCGATGAGTACTTCAGCGATTATATAGCTCAAGCTGATGCCTTTCATACCGAAGCCTCCCAACTACCCTTACCTCCAGTGATAAGAGCTATAGAGATAGCTAAGGAGAATAACACTAGGGTAGTATTCGATCTAGATATGGATCCCACTTACTTTGTGGAGGTCGCGGGACTCGGGACTAGAGAGGAATTAAGTAGAGCCTTAGAACTCTCCGACGTATTGAAGCCTTGTAAGGACGCCGCAGCCGAGATAACCGGGGAGACCGATCTTGAGAGAGCCGCGGTTAAGCTCTTAGATATGGGACCCGAGCTAGTTGCTCTGACAGCAGGAGAGAGAGGATGTATCATAGCTACCAAAGATAAGGTAGTCAAAGTTCCTACTTTTGAAGTTACAGTAGTGGATACCACCGGAGCGGGAGATGCTTTTCAAGGTGGATTATCCTATGCTATTTTGCAGGGATGGGATCTAGAACAAGTGGGGAGATTCGCCAATGCCTGCGCAGCTCTTTGCTGTACTAAGATTGGGGCTAGGGCGATGTTCGGTCTAAAGGAAGTTAATGCGCTGATAGAAAATGGGAAGATTTTAAGCTAGTCGAATTATTTCCCCAAATCAATGAGAGATAAGTTAAATCTAACAGAGCTTAACATAGATCTTGAAGAAATTGGGATATAATCGCAAAAGTGCTTGGGAGAAGCTAAATATCTAATCAAACCGAAGTTTTCGATATCAAAATCCCATGAATTAGAGTGTATATTCGTGGGATTTTGTCTCTCATATCACAATTCACCTGTTGTAAAGGTTCTCTAATACTTTACAAATTTGGAATTTAGTGATATAATATAAGTACAATCGACCTTATGTTCGATTATAAATAGAGATGGCTCAAAATGCTTAATATAAATAAAAATTTAGAGGATCAGCTCAGACAAATGGTGGACTTCGTCAAGGAGATATTGGCGGAGGAGCCCGATCACATAGAATTAGAGCAGGGAGAAGATGTCGATCCTCTCTTGCTTGATATAGATCCAGATGAGCTAGAATTTATACCTATAGATCCCGAGGCAGAGGTAGAAAAGGTAGCCGCGGTGGATGGAGGTTCCTCTATCATCGCTGATGGTCTTTCCTTCCAGATAGGTATGTATCGAGCTGGATATCTGATATTTCAAGGAGATAAATTAGCGGAAGAGCATCTACCTCCCCCGACCGTTCTATCTATAACCGATGATAACTTCAAGACGCTATATGCTGAGGCTTATTATGAGTTAACTGGTCAAGAGCCAAAACGCTTCCCCAAGGCATCTCGTTTAATCGGTGAACTTAGATCACTTCAGGAGTGGTTCTTAACCGAGAAACTGGTGGATAAAATGGGTCCAGGGGATATAGTGCTGACTGATGGGTCTCTAAGAGTTAGTACCTCAGCACCTAGCAGTGCTTTACAGAGGATAACCTCTTCTGCAGCTGCAAAAGGAGTGCATATAGTGGCGATCACCAAACAGAGCACTCTCCGGTGGGGAAAGCGATCTCCTCTTATTCCTCGCATCTCTCAATTGGGAGATGAGCGTTATCCAAGTAGCTCTTGGCTGTGCCGAATAAGTGATCTACATCGCGATATTAAAGATCGCACTTGGTATAGCGTCATCTACGTGGCTAAGCTATGCAGTGGGGCACCATTCGGCTTCAGAATCGATATTAATCGAGAAGATGATACCGATCCTTCCATCATTATGTCTAAGCTAGCGAGATATAGCAAGGATCCTGTTTATTTAGGATACCCCTATCCTTTGGCGGCGATCCATAACTTCGTTCGACTAACTCCGACTGAGATCGAGGATATAAGATATCGCTTACAAAGTCTAGCTTTGGAGAGAGGAATAGATATCAAGGATTGGGATATGTTATTTAAAGATTTCCACGAGTTGTTGGATATAAATCAATGATATTGAGGGGGAGCTTCCCTCGCTATCAAAATGGTGAGGTTTGAATAAGGATATGGCTGATAGATACAAGGGAAGAGTTTTTGGCAGAAGTGTAATGGAGATATACTTCCGTTCCTATTACGAGGAGGAAGTCCATCTGGGAGATATACTAGTAGTCGAAGATACTGAGAGGGATTTCAGATTCTATTTGAGGGTGATCGATCTCTTCTATGGAACGGAGGCTACCGATCCCGATTGGGCGGTGCGAACTGCTGGGAATATGATGTTAATGGATAATGAGGATCAAAACTACGATCTTCATGATAGAGGTCGACGTCTGTATAAGATAGGAAAATGCATTCCTTTAGGTATCCTCAAGAATGGCGAGTTTCGAAAGCCCAAGACTGTTCCTACTCACTTCTCCTGTGTGAAGAATCCTACCGAGAAGGATTTTGCCTTCCTAAAGAAGTTCATGGGAGATGTAGAGGTGGGAAGACTGAGAAGCGGAGAGGAGATATTTGATTTTCCGGTAGGGATTCAAGGAGAGCTGTTTCCCTCTCATATAGGAGCCTTCGCTACCACGGGAATGGGTAAGAGCAATCTGATGAAAACCCTTGCCGCCAGCGTTATGGAATTGGGTAAATACAGTATGATGATCTTAGACCCCCATGGAGAATATTATGATGGAGGACCTGAGCCAGTGAGAAAAGGACTTAAACACCATCCCCTGGCAGATGAAAGGCTAAAAGTATATAGCTCTCGCAGGCTTACTGGCCCTTACAATCAGTTGAAGTTGAGCGCCAGCGAAATTAAAGTCGGTGATGTTCGCAATCTCTATTCCTTTAGCAGCGCTCAGATAGAGGCTTTAGCCGCAGTGGAGAGTTGTTATGAGGATGAGTGGTTAGTCAAACTAGCGGATATGGAGATAGAAGCTTTATCAGGAGATTTGGGAGGAGGGGGCTTCAGAGGGGCTACGATCTCGGTTCTGAAGAGAAGGGCGCTTAGTATTATGAACCTGCCTTTTATCCATCGAGATAAAGAGGTAACGATAACTCACGATGTAATAAGGGCTTTGCGTCAAGGGAAATTAGTGCTAATAGATACCTCCAATATGGCTGAAGTAGAGGAGCTATTAGTAAGTTCTGTCCTAGCCCGTTCGATATTCGAGGCTAACAGAAACGCCTATCAAGATGAGAGGAAATTTAGAGAGGTTCTTCCTACGCTCATCGTTATGGAGGAAGCTCAGCGAGTTTTAGGGAAAAAGGTGGAGGGAGATACTAATATCTTCGCTCAGATAAGCCGAGAGGGACGTAAATTTAACACTGGTCTTTGTGCCATAACCCAACAACCGAAGCTGATAGATGAGGAATTACTCTCGCAGTTTAACACCCTCTTCATCTTAGGATTAGCTGATGAACGAGATAGAAATATCCTCCGTAGCTCTGCTAAACAGGATATCTCTCAACTGGGAAATGAGATTCAAACCTTGATGGCGGGAGAGGTGCTTATCACTTCGCCTCGGGCTCCATTTGCAATACCAGCTATGATCCACCTCTACGAGGATTGGTTGCTAACTAGGAAGAGAATATTTAATAAACGGGAACAGCCGATAGCGGATAAAGGATTCTTCGAATAGAGAATCAAATTTGATAATACTTCAAATCGCTCGGCAGAGAGGAGTTGATTAGATGACCACCCCTTTAGAACATGTGAAATATCTATCCGAAAATATTGGGCCTCGGGGATCAACTACAGTCGAGGAGAGAGAATCAGCCAAATATATAGCAGAGCAGATGGAGAAAGTTGGTGCTGAGGTATCAATAGAATCGTTCAAGTCTTATACCTCTTTTTCTTATCCCTACGGATCTATATATCTATTAAGCGTCATTGGTGGTTTCATAAGCTTAACTGCGAATTATATTTTATCCTTTATTTTGAGTCTCATAGCAGTAGTGATATTCGGATTTGAGACTCACTCTTATGAGTTGATAAGCAAGCTATTTCCTCGTCATCTCAGTCAAAACGTTCTCGGCAAGCTTAAAGCCTCCGAGCAGAGGAAGAGATTGCTTATCGTAAGCGCCCATTATGATTCATCCCGTTCAGCTATAAGTTTCAGCCCAACTATGGTGAAGAGCTTCCGCTCCTCCTTTCTGCTTATGAGCTTATCTCTAGCTCTGATCCCCGTTCTCAGTGCTTTAGGAGTGATAGTTAAAGGACGCGTCTGGTCTTATCTAGCTTTGATACCCTCCTTATATCTACTCTTCGCGGTTATACTTATGATTCACCGAGAACTTTTCGGCAAATATACCCCTGGAGCAAACGATAACGCCTCGGGGGTGGGAGTCCTTCTAAGTTTAGCTGAGACCTTGGGAAAGCAACCACTGGAGAATACCGAGACCTGGTTTTTAGCTACTGGCTGTGAAGAGGTAGGAATGGTTGGAATGCTATCCTTTCTCCGAGAACATAAGGATGAGATGAAAGAAGCGTATCTGCTCAATTTAGATAATGTAGGCATCGGAGATATAAAATACATCACCGCTGAAGGGATGCTCAAATCCTACCCTTCCCATCAAGAATTAGTATCAATAGCCCAAAAGATAGCTTCCTCCCACCCTGAGATCGGAGCAGGACCTAAGATATATGATACCTTAACAACCGATGCTCTACCCGCTCTAGTTCGAGGATATAAGGCTATGAGCATTATGTCCTTCGATAAAGAAGGGGTGATCCCCAACTGGCATTGGAGGACGGATGTCTATGCTAATGTGGAGGAAGAGACCTTAAATAAAGTTGATAAATATCTGTTAGAGATAGTTAGAGAGATGGACAAGCAAGTTGGAGAGTTAGATAGCTGATTTCGACTAAGTAAGTAAAAGCTTGCGACTATATTGTATCCGCAAGGGGTGTTGAAAAATTACTTGACTAATTGATAAATATTGTGTAAGATCAAGAAAGGGAACTTTTTAATTCTGGTAACTTTTTAACCTTATATATTTTTGGAAGCAAAAGTTACCAGAACACTTGAAGCTCTATTTGTATAAGAGGGATTGAAAAGGTAACTTTTTTAACCGTGAGTTCTATTTGAGGCAAAAAGTTACCTTTTAGGGGAGAATTTCTCCTCCAATGTGAAAGCAAAAGTTCCCTTTTATATAATCTTGGCTACTTTTGGGGAAATAGATTTGGTGAAAGATAACAAATTTAATTTGAACCTTCCTCCTCGGCGAATCGAGATCTTCGCCGGGGGCTCTGGAAGTGGTAAGACCGAAATATCCATTAATAGAGCTATACAATTGAGGCGGAACGGGACCGAAGTAGCCCTAGTTGATCTGGATATCGTAAAGCCATATTTCCGCTCTAGGGAGAAGCGAGTCCAGTTGGAAGAGGAAGGCATAGCTCTAATATCCTCTCTCGAGAGGTTAATTCACTCCGATCTACCAGCCTTATCACCTCGGATAATGGGAGTTCTTCAAAATAGAGATTATACGGTCATCATAGATGTGGGAGGCGATGACGAAGGAGCAGTAGCTTTAGGAAGATTTAAGCCCTATCTACCCGATGGTAGCTACGAGATGTATATGGTGATAAATACCAGGAGACCTTTTAGTAGAGATGTTCGAGATATTATAAGAACAATGCAGAAGATAAGTTCTGCCTCTCGCCTGAAGATCACGGGTTTAGTCGGCAACACAAATTTGGGAAATGAGACCAATTGGCTTCATATAAAGGAAGGATATAGAACCCTTGAAGATGTGGCTTATGAGACAGGACTGCCCATAAGATTCATAAGCCTTAAGGAGGATCTCATCGAAGATAGCGAAGATTACGACATACCTCTTTTCCCCTTAAAGCTGTTTATTAAGCCACCCTGGGAGATAGATTAATCCGCCATAAGGAGGAATGAGAAGTGATTTCTCAATTCACCGTATCTACTAGATCAAGAACAGCTATGGAG
>CAZSTA010000178.1:0-7752 GCA_964609495.1 uncultured bacterium
GACGGGAGGGGTTAGGGGAGGGTGATTTAAGGTGAGTTAAAGACCTAATCTGATCTCAGGGAAACAGTCAGCGTAGAGGTCTCTTTTTAGGTATCCCCACTCGCCTAGGATATTTCCCAGGGGTAGGCTTTATCTTTTTTATGATGATTAAGTTGTCCTTTTTGAGACTCGTCGGAGATATGACCGTCTTTATATCTTTTATCTCCCCACCTAAGATAGAGATAGCATTCGTAGCTTCTGCGACCTCATTCATAGGATCAGTCCCCTTCAGGGCTACAACCTCCCCTCCTATCTTCACCAAGGGAAGACAATATTCGCTCATAATAGCAAGAGGAGCTAAAGCTCTGGCTAGAGCTAAATCGTATTTCTCGCGGTGTTCCTCATCCTTTCCACAAATCTCCGCTCGCTCATTTATAACTCTGGCATTATCAAGTTCCAGGGTGCGAATTATATGATTTAGAAAGTGAACTTTCCTCTGGCTAGCCTCTATAAGAGTTAAATTCAAGCGAGGATTATATATCTTGAGTGGGATCCCAGGGAAACCCGCTCCTGCCCCGACATCTACTATCTTCAGCTCCTGAGCGAGATCTCTGGCTTGAAGAAACGTGAAGGAGGAGAATAAATGTTTATCTATAATCTGATGCTCATCTTCGGCTGAGGTCAAATTTGCCGTTTTATTCCAACGGAGTAGTTCAGATATATAGCGTTGAAGTTGAGTTATCTGGCTGTTAGTCAGTGATAAGTTGAGATATTCGGATAGCTCCTCTAAGTTCATTCATCTAGTTCCTTATCAGACTTAAGCTTCTTTCGATCTCTGAATATATGGAAAGTCGTCAAGCTCCAAGTATTCAAATCCCACTTTATCATTCTGGGTGCAGTTGATCGGCAAGCCCATACTCAATTTAGCCAGACATTCTTTATTCTCCGAGAGACAGGGAACAACATCATCCTCCTTGCCCTCAGCTATCTTACGTGGCCAATCAGGATCGGCGATCAATTGACGACCGATAGCGATTAGGTCTGCTTTCCCCTCTCGCAATATCTTCTCCGCTACCTCCGAGGTGTTGATCCTCCCCACGGCGATCACCGGGATATTGACCACCTGCTTTATCTCCCCTGCTAATTCTGCATAAGTTCCCATCTCCTTTGAGGGACCGGGGCTGGTATAAGCAGAAGTTGCTCCCGCGGAGACATCTATTACCGCCACTCCTGCTTGTTCTAAGGCGATGGCGAATTGCTTCGAATCCTCGATCGTAACCCCTCCCGTAGTGAACTCATCGGCGCTGAAGCGATAGAAGATGGGGAAATCGTAGCCAGTAGCTTTGCGCACCGCCTTCACGCATTCCAAAGCGAAACGCATCCTATTTCCCCTGCTTCCTCCATATCTATCGGTGCGCCGATTAGTGCGCGGGGAGAAAAATCGACTGATGAAGTGCCCATGCGCGCCATGTATCTCTGCGGCATCAAACCCTACCGCCTCCGCGCGAAGGGCCGCAATGCCGGAGCGAGCATGGATATCCTCTATCTCCTCTATGGTGATCTCGCGAGCATCCCCCGTAGCTGAAGGCGCAAGGCGTTCTCCTTCAGGTGTCTCATTTCCCACAACTAGCTGGATCGCGATCTTCGCGCCCTCTTTGTGAACTCCATCGACCAGAGGAATAAGATCATCTACGAAAGCCATTGAACTGAAGTTATCGATCGAAGTTCCCTCCACTATTATTAATCCTACTCCTCCTTTAGCTCTCCTCATGTAATAGGATACACCTCTAGGGCTGGTTATATCGAAGTTGGTAGCCATAGGAGCCATAACGATCCTATTTTTCAACTTCAAGTCCCCGATCGTGATCGGCTCGAACATCTTTAATTCCATGTTATAATCCCCCTTTCTAATCTTCGTTCTCGCTATGTAACCATAACCAATTACTTACTTGAAACTACTTGGAATCTCATCTCATAGCTACATTCGCCGCTATGGTAAGGGCATCTAGAGCCGAGGCATAAGGAGGAGCATAGCTTAAATCTAGTTCCGCTATCTGCTCAATTGTCATCTGATTATATAGAGCAGTGGCTAAAACATCTATCCTCTTAGCCGCTCCTTGTTCTCCAATTATCTGTCCTCCAAGTAGCTTTCCGCCCTTCTTATCATAGATATATTTAATGTGAAGAGGAGTTACTCCCGGATAGTAGCCGGCGCGATCGGTCGCTTTGATCTTGGAGGTCTCCACTTCATAGCCCAATTTATTCGCTTCTTCCTCGGTTAAACCGGTTCGAGCCGCTTGAAGATCAAATATCTTACAGACCGCAGTCCCAACTACACCCTTGAAGGTCGAATGTCCTCCCGCTATATTATCTCCTGCTGTCCTTCCCTGTTTGTTAGCTGTGCTTCCTAGAGGGATATAGTTACTGTGTAGAGTTATGATGTTCTTCACCTCGACGCAATCGCCTGCGGCATAGATACTGTGGGAACTCGTCTTCATCTTCTCATCGACCGCGATCGCTCCAGCAGGCCCAATATCGATCCTAGCCTCTTTAGCTAGTGATACCTCGGAGCGGATCCCCATCGCCAGAAGA
The DNA here is from genome assembly GCA_964609495.1 of uncultured bacterium. Classification (GTDB taxonomy): domain Bacteria; phylum CAZSTA01; class CAZSTA01; order CAZSTA01; family CAZSTA01; genus CAZSTA01. Next base: position 2,572 of record CAZSTA010000178.1, read on the forward strand.
ACTATATCAGCCTCGAACTCGCCATCCTCAGTTGTGACTCTTCTCACTACCCCAGAGCTATCACCTTCAAATGATTTAACCCCAGCCGAGGTTACAACCTCCGCGCCTTTATTTTGAATCTCCTCTCTTATCAACTCGCTCATATCGGGATCGAAGTTCAGCATAACCCGGGGAGCCTTCTCTACGACTGTAACCTCCATCCCCACGGTCTTGAAGGACTCCGCCATCTCTAAGCCGATATACCCTGCTCCCACGATAATCGCTCGCCGCGGTCGCTCTCGCTCTATAAAATCCCTTATCGCTATCCCATCCTCGATATTTCTCAGGGCGAAGATATTCCTTAGATCGATCCCAGGGATAGGGAACTTTGTAGCCTTAGCACCAGTAGCGATGAGTAACTTGTCATAATCGGCATAGAACTCCTTTCCCTCCTCGAGATTGACGACCTTAACCCGCCGCTTCATTGTATCGATTTCCACAACCTCATGTCTTATATAAACCTCAATATCCCTCTTGGCAAAATCCTCCGGAGTTCTAGCTATTAATTTCCGATAATCCGTTACGACTCCAGATATATAATATGGCAATCCACAAGAGCCGTAAGATACGAAGCTTAATTTCTCAAATACCTTTATTTTAAGGTTGGGATTGGTTCTCTTCGCCTTCGAGGCCGCGCTCATTCCTGCCGCTACTCCCCCGATTATAACCACCTTTTCCTCATTAGACAAGGTCGATCACTCTCCTTTCTCCTCAAATTGAGCTAGGATCTTTCGTTTAGCCTCCAGTTCATCCTCTACGTTATCCATCTCCATGAGGATTCCAACTTCTGCCGAAGTCGTATGTTTAGGAAGCCTATCTTTCAAATCCTTGAGCTTAGCTTCGAGTTGAGCTATCTCCTGTCTGAGCTTTTCCTTGTCTATCATTAACTTGCCCCTCTCTTTCGCCTTAAAAGTCATAAATATCTTCAAAGTTGAAAAAAAATGAGTCGATTGCTTTTTGAGATAACTTCTCCGATATGGAGGTTTCTCTTATCAAGAATAAGTATAGCATATAAAATTTGATCTGGCAAGATTGGATTTCTTAAAAGTGAAATTAAAAAGGACTCTATCCTAGCTAGGATAGAGTCCTTTAACTGTCTAACACGGTGATCCTAATGAGGTGCTTTGAGTAAAGCTTCTATCATCTCTTTTATAACCTCATCGGTAGATTCTCTCTGCTCCGGATGATGCAGGCATTCCATAACATAGTTCTTGACGAGTAAAGTGCTGACGTTGTAAAGCGCTGCTCTTACAGAAGCCAATTGATTCATAATCTCTCGGCAATCTCTATCCTCCTGTATCATCCGTTGGATGCCCTTCACCTGTCCTTCTATCCTATTCAGTCTCTTGGTGACACTTTCCTCCATCTCTGATGAGAACATTTTGAAGTTCTCCTTAATTCACAAATTCTCGATATATTTCAGAGCAGCCATCGCGGCTGTTGCTCCCTCTCCCACCGCAGTCACTATCTGTCTCAAGGACTTATGTCGAACGTCCCCTACCGCATAGATACCCGGGGTCGAGGTCTGCATATTCTCGTCAGTTATTATATACCCATTTTCGTCCCTCTCAACTGAATCGGCGATGAAATCGCTATTGGGCTTAGAGCCGACATAGATAAAGACTCCCTCTGCCTTTACAGAGCTCCTCTCTCCGGTCTTGACACTGCGCACAATTGCCCCCTCTACTTGGCCATCGCCGCTTATTTCATCCACAACTGTGCTCCAGAGGAAGTCCACCTTCTTATCCGCAAAAGCCCTGTCCTGAAGTATCTTTACCGCCCTCAGCTCATCTCTACGATGGATCACAGTAACCTTGCTTGCGAACCTGGTAAGGAAAAGCGCCTCCTCGATCGCGGTATCTCCACCCCCTACAACTAAAACCTCCTTGTCTCTGAAGAAAGCTCCATCACAAGTGGCACAGTAGGATACTCCTCGACCGGTAAATTTATCCTCCCCAGGAACGTTTAGCTTCCTCGCCTCAGCTCCGGTAGCTACGATCACCGCTTTAGCAGGATAGGAATCTTCAGTCGTTCGCAATATCTTCTGAGAAGAGGCAAGCTCGATGCTTTTCGCTTCACCTAGCAACACCTCTAAACCGAATCTCCTCGCTTGCTCCTCGATCAATTGCATCAGTTCGGGGCCGGAGATCCCTTGGGGAAAACCAGGGTAGTTCTCCACGATATCAGTGGTAACTACCTGACCACCAGGCATTAACCTCTCCAACATCACCGTATCTAATCCCGCGCGAGTCGCATATATGCCCGCGGTCAATCCACCTGGACCACCCCCGATGATTATCAAATCATATTCCTCTTTTGCTGATCCCTTGGAGAAGGGAGTTAAATACATAGTTGTTCCCCCCTTAGGAGAGGTGTGATTCTATAATGTTCATTATCTGCTCCTTGGGTCGAGCACCGACGATTCTCTCCACATCTTTACCTTTATCGAAGAGCATTAAAGTCGGGATCCCGGTTACCCCATAGTTAGAAGCGATAGAGGGACTCTCATCGGTATTGAGCTTAACAACCTTCAACTTCCCCACGTTCTCCCTGGCTAAAGCTTCCACCGCAGGAGCGACCATAAAGCAGGGCATACACCAAGGAGCCCAGAAATCCACCAAAACAGGGATGTTAGATTCTAAAACCTCTTGCTTGAAGTTGCCATCAGTAACTTCACTCATGTTGTCACCAGCCATTCGATTCTCCTCCTTTTTAATAGATATTTTTAAGGTGTGGATCACCAAACCTTTATCAGAAAGATCCCGATCATCACTATGGCGATCAGGATTTTGAAGATCGTTCCTCCTACGAAACCGAGCAAAGTTCCCATTCCCGACCTTAGAGCTTCTTTCACTCTCTTACCACCTATTAGCTCCAGAGTTATAACCCCAATGATAGGACCTATTATCAAGCCAGCGAGATTAGCCACTATAAAGCCTATGATCGCGCCGAGCAAGGCTCCGATCATCCCCCACTTACCGGCTCCCATCTTCTTCGCTCCGATAGTAGATGATACATAATCAGTAGCTAAGGCTATGCCCATTAGAATAGCTAATATTATCAGCGTTGTGGGAGTTACATCTTTAAATTTGCTAAAATATGCGTATATTAAAGCACCAATCAAGATCAAAGGGGTGCCAGGTAGTATCGGGAGAAATGTCCCGACTAAGCCGACGATAAACAAGATCGCCGTTACTATGATAACTATAACCTGTAACATATTACCTCTTCGTGCTATCTCAACTGTTGGCAGTTCCAACGGAACTTAGCGCCTACTTCAGGTACCACCACAGCCTCTCAGAAAGGCGAAGAAAGCTACTAAAAATAGAACTACAAGCACTATATCCCACATATCGCACCCTTCCTATTCACCTACTGCTTTGATTAGTTGCTCCATAACCATCTGCTCAGGAGCCGCCCCTTCAAAGCTGATTGTCTCGTTGATCACCGTCTTAGGCACTCCCCGGACCGCATATCTGTTTGCCAGATAGGGGAACTCTATGCCCTCGATCATATCCGCGGTCACTAGCTCGCTCTCTACTGCTATCTGATGGGCCAACCTCACCGCGGAAGGACAATAGGGACAAGCCGGGGTGACAAATACTTGGATATGCACCGGTTTCGCTATCTCACTCAGGGATATCTTCGTCTCCTCGGAGAGGGAGGTTCTCCCTGTAGATACATCTATTATATCCTCTATCAAGCCGATGAACTCATATCCCGAAGGCAAACCAAAGAATCTGACCTTTCCCTTCGCCTGTCCCTCTATCAAAATGGCAGGTATCTTATCCACTCCATATTCATCGGCTTTCTCCTTATCCTCAATAAAATTGTATTTCTCCACTTTGATCTTATCCGAAAGGGAGGCGATCTCAGCTACGATCTGTCCTGTCTCCTTGCAGTATTTACATTCCACACCTTGGGGGAGAATCAGCTTCGACTCCTTTTGAGTGAAGAAGTGCAAAGTTACCTCGCCTTCCATCTCCTGGGCGAATTTATCTCTTAAGAGCTGTTGATCTTCAGCGGAAAGTAAGCTCATTTGTATTTCCTCCTCATCAAATTCTAGGGTGCATTATCTCATAACCCTTGCTTGGTCGCTGTAGCTATCCACGGTCATATATTCGAAGTCCCCATTTAAGACGACTTCTCCACCGACTATACATTCCCACGAATACTTACCCGGTTTTGCGTACGTGTCGAAGTCATCTGGGAAGTAGCAAAAACCCCACTCATCGCCAGAGACATGTTTTTCAGCCTTGTATTGCTTCCCATCAGGACCAGTAACTACAAACAAAGCCTCGTATGATTCAAGCTCTCCGTATTTATCCCTAACACCCAGTTTCACAGAGACGGACTCTGAGGACTGCCAGGTTACATCGGACACACTCTTTTGAGCATTAACCACAACGACAAAGACAATTGGAAGTAAAACGAAACACCCCCAAAACAAAATCCATCTCCTTAGCGAAGATCTAACTATCATTTTTTTTGCCTCCGTGTCGAAATCATAGGCAATATCGCCTAACTCACCTCTATACGAAATATATATAACTCAAGTGGCACATAAAAGTTTTTGCCCGAATAATGCTTACTATTTCTCTATCTTTATAATAACATCCTTGGGCAAAGCCAATCCCGCTGTCACCTCGATGGCTTTGATTATGGCGCTAGGAACAGGACAGGCGGCGTGGGGAATACATTCGGCGGCTCTCTGGTAGGTCTGAGTCCTCAGAATAGAGCCGATCTCCTGAATCGCCTCAACCCTCTTCAACTCTTCAGCTAATTTTTGGATATAAGAACAGGTACTCATTATCTTCAACTCGATATTCATCATATCAGATGAATTTCCCTCGATCGTTGTCTTATGTCCACATATCCCTGCCTCTACTAGAACTTTAGCCATATCTCCTCCTCAATATATATATATATACCCCTACCCCCTATGTCCACATTATACCAAAGTTTTGGAATTTTGTCAAGGGTTTTTTTGAGGCGATGCATATAAAATCTGGGATCTGAGATCTAATTTACTCTGTATTACACTCTCCTCCTATCCCCCTCCCGTCTTGGTTTTTGAACTTATAATCGGAGTATCATATTCTTAGTTCTTCGTTAGGGAGTTAAAGACTAATTCCCCCTCAC
>CAZSTA010000179.1:0-7706 GCA_964609495.1 uncultured bacterium
GACTTGCAGGGGGATCGAACCTTCTACGACCTCTATCAGGGGGAGGAGGATGAGAAGGCGATAGAATATAGTCTAAAGGCGGGAGAGAGAGCAAGAGGGATATATGCCAACGAAGAGGCTATAAAGTTTTATAAGATGGCTCTTCAATTGCTCGAAAAATTGGAAGATGACTTCCTGCGAAAGAGCGAGGTTAGAGATAAGCTGGGAGATACTTATGGACTTATTGGAGAGTATGATAAAGCGCTATCCTATTATGAATCTGCTCTCTCACTGCTCTCTAAGGAGAGAGCGATACTTCCCTTTATGAGGGCGGAGTTAAATTGCGATATAGGAGAGATATATGATAAAAAGGGAGATTATGAAGAGGCTTTGCGCTATCTAAACCTTGCTTTAGAGTCACTATCAGATAGAGATGTCGAAGAGGCGGGTAAGATATATAGCATTATGGGAAGAGTGTATGAGAGGACTGGGGAGTATGATAAAGCCCTAGATCATCACTTGCAGGCTCTTCAGCTTGCTGAAAGGAGTGAGGAGACCGTTAAAGCTTATGACGATCTAGGTGGCGTCTATTACTGCAAAGGAGAGCTTGATAAAGCCAGCGAATACTGTGAACGTAGCTTAGAGATGGGGTTGAAAATCGGATATCTGCAAGAGGTCGCAAACGCCTATAATAATCTGAGGTTCATCTACTGGAGCAAGGGGGAGATGGATAAAGCCCTAAAATCCGCTCAAGAGGCTCTGTTGATAAAGGTGAAGATAGGCGATGTGGAGGGGATAGTCCGAGCGCACAGCGCTTTAGCGAGCATATATTCCTTTAGGGGAGAATCTGAGGTAGCTCTCGATCACCTTCAGAGCGCTTTGGAGATGGCGAAGAAGATAGGCGATGCCCGAGGAGCAGCGATATCCTATAATGATCTGGGGCTTGCTTACTGGACGGAAGATGAATGGGATAAGGCGATAGAGAGCTATAAGGATAGCCTGATGAGATTCGAGGAGATCGGGCATATCCAGGGGATAGCAGTAGTAGCTAATAATTTAGGGGATATATATTGTAATAAAGGCGATTTTGAACAGGCTATAAAATACTTTGAGCAGAGCATAGAGCTGAAGGAGAAGATGGGGAATAGGACGGGAGTTGCTCTTTCTATAGGTGGGTTGGGACTCGTTTACTCTGAGAGGGGCGATTGGAAGAGGGCGATAGGATATTATCAAGAGAGCTTGAAGATCTCGGAGGAGATAGGATACATTCCGATTATGATCAAGGTCAATCGTGAGCTAGCCAGAGCTTATGCTAACTTGAAGGAGATAGAGAGAGCGAAGGAATGCTTCCAGAAAGCTCTTGATGGGGTTTCCAGGGAAGACGATAAATTAGAGTTGGGGCGAGTCTATAGAACAGGAGGGATCGTCTATAGGGAGGCGGGTGATTTAGATCTATCAGAACAATATTTCCGAGAAGGGATGGAGATATTCAAGGAATTGGATAGCAAATACGATATGGGGCAACTATACTACGAGTTTGGGATATATTTAGAGAAGACTGGGGATAAGGAGAGCGCTATAGATTATTGGCAGGATGCCTTGGACGTATTCGAGGCGTTTGGAGCTAAAGAGATGAACAGGAAAGTAGTAAATAAATTAGGGATGTAAAGGAAACTTTTGCTTCCAATAGGACTCAAGGTTAAAAAGTTTCCTTTTAATCGAGACTTATCACTTTCAACATCTTGAAGAGACGGGTCTGATAGATCTTCTTAGTTCTATCACACGTGGGGCATTTATAAATATGATATCGTCTGAGGGGACGCCTTCCCACATATTGCATATCTACTAGTTCTTCGTGAGGTTCTTTATCGCTCTCCATCTTCTCTCCCCTGAACCATGTCTCTCCATCGCACTTTACCTTTAGCTTCTCCCAATCTATGGGTTTCTTTCCCTCATTTCGCGACCAAGTGAGCCACTGAGATTCTCTCGTAACATTATCCGATTCTATCCTCTTCCTTCTCCCACAGACAAGACAGACATATATATCCCCTGGGAGTACTGCCTTACCCTCATAAAACATTTTGACCGGTTTATGTCTGCTGTAAGCTGAATTTCCACCGCTACATATTACTCCTTTCTCTTCCTTTTTTTCACCTTCACCAGAGGAGTATATCTTATCTATAACTAGGGCGGAGAGAGAAGCCACCAATACATTTTGAGCTTTTTGGGCATCTATACTCCCCTGTCCTTGTGATGAACTCTCGGATAACATCTCCTTCAATAACTTTTTAATCAGTTGATGGATATCCACTTCCTCTTGGGGAGGGGGCAACTGAGCTGGTTCATTTTTCCTCCGAGTTTTTGGCCACGCTATAGTAACGATGACGATAGTCCCAATTGTAAGCCCTATGCCGAATGCTATGAGGAGGGTCTCTTTCGGAATATCCAGTATTTTCTCTAAGTGTAAAGCGGCCCACGTCACTACTAAGAGGTATAATATGACTAAAGTAATTGCGAGGCCTTTAGATCTCATTTTTTACTCCCTCGGGATGAGAGATGGGAGGCTAGGTGGGAGGATTATCCTCTAATTTCCATTTGTAGTGAAGAGCGCTTCTACAAAATCGTTAGGATCGAATGGACTAAGATCGTTTACTCCTTCCCCGATCCCTATATACTTAACAGGAATCCCCAACTCATCAGCGATAGCGATGATTATTCCTCCCTTAGCTGTGCCATCGAGCTTGGTTAGGATTAATCCAGTAATCCCTACAGCTTCATTAAAGAGGTGAGCTTGAGACATACCATTTTGCCCGGTAGTTGCATCCATCGCTAGGAGGACCTCCTGGGGAGCATCAGGTATAGCTTTGGCGATGACCCGCTTTACCTTCTTCAATTCCTCCATCAGATTTTTCTTAGTATGCAATCTTCCAGCGGTATCCACTAGGACAACATCTACCTGGCGAGCTTGAGCGGCTTGAATAGCATCGTAAACTACTGCGGCGGCATCCGCTCCTGGTTGGTGCTTAATTACCTCCGCCCCGACTCTTTTGCCCCAGATCTCTAATTGCTCTATTGCAGCGGCTCGGAAGGTATCTCCCGCGGCTAAAAGAGGCTTTAATCCAGCATCTTTGAATTGCTGAGCCAATTTACCAATAGCCGTCGTCTTTCCAGTTCCGTTCACTCCTACTACTAGAAGGACGGTTAATCCCCCCCTCTTCATCTGTAAAGGCGTTACTTTCTCACCTAAAATAGCTCTGATTTCCTCTTTCACAAGTTCATAGAGCTGAGCCGGTTCTTTTACCTTATCTTGTTTAACTCTCTCTCTCAGATCAGCTACGATGCGGGTAGTGGTGTTTACTCCTGTATCCGCTTGAATTAGGACCTCTTCTAGCTCTTCGTATAGTTCCTCATCGATCTTAGCTCTGCCAGAGAATATCTGGCCTAGGCGATCCACCAATCCCCCTCGAGATTTAGATAGACGATCTCTCAGGTGAGATAGCCAGTTCCTTCTCTCCTTAGTCTCCCCTTCGATCTCAGTCTGAATTCCTTTTGACTCTTCCGTTTCCTGCTTTATCTCTTTCTTATCTTCTTTCTTCTTACGTTTGAAAAGATCGGTTAATGACAACTTATGCTTCCCCTTTCCTCAAATTATTCCCCAATGATAATTTTTTGGAGATCAGCTCTCCATTAACTTCATTAGTCAACAACTTTTTCAAATCCTCCCTAAAATGCTCAAATAACTTAACCTTGTCACTTTCCTCAATAACTGCTCTTTCTTTTTTAGATATAATCTTTTTAAATCTTCAAATTCCATAATTCTCACTTCTTTAGCCCAATTACAATATATTCTATAGGGTAGGCTTCTGAATTTGCCTCATTGTTACTGGCAAATCTGCCCGTTTTCTCATCTTTCTTTTGGGGGAGTATCTTCAGGGGGATTTCCCTTTTTATTATTCTATCAAGTTTAAAACCAGAGTATTGTAAACTCTTAGCAAAAACCTCAGCATTGAGTATATCTACACCCTTCAGTTTCGTATCACCTATAACATAGCAACATCTGCCACCAGGCCTTAGAATTCTGTAGCTCTCAGTAAACACTTCTTGCATATCAATGAAAAATGCTTCAATTTCTTTTGCCATCTTTTTGCTTTTCTTAGACATTTCAAGGACAATATTTTGGGCAATTTTACTTTTTAATTTTTTATCTTCGTATTTTTTATATGAAGTTCCGATAAACTCCTTTTTATAATCTGTTAAATCATCTGCCAAATCAAGCCAAATCGTTGATAATTGATGTAAGTCCGCATATTCGTAACTGGTAACATAAGGGCTTGAGCTTATGATTAAATCCACACTATCACCGGGGACAGGCTGTCTTCTAGCGTCACCAATCTTGATGTTCAAATATTTATTTAAATTCTCTCTTACTTCTATAGGAACAACATTATAAAAAGCATCATTCCCTCTCTGCATTTTCTTTAAGTGTCTTCGCAAAGCATTATAAGGTTTTATCGAGTTCTTATTTAAATCCCTTATTGGTTTTGTGCTTCCCTGGGACCACATAGAACAATTTTTTAAAATATGACTGAAGGCCACAAGGAGAAAATCCCTGATTGTTAAATCATCTTCTTTATAAATAACTCTCAATATTCTTCCAAGTTCATCTCTGTTTTCCTTAGTAAACCAGTAGTTAATTCGGTCAATATGTTTTTGAGGGAGTAAAGGTTCAATCCTTTCACGAAATAGTGATTCTTGAGGCCCTTCTAAAGATTTTACTGTTGACAAAAATTGCTTTATTTTTCTATCAAGATATCCTGGATTTATAGGCGTTGATTTTACCTTGGTTATCAAATAAGCTATTTTATTAATATCTGTTCCACTCGCTCTTAAACCTCTTGATATTGTAGTGACTACAGTAGTTCCACATCCCATAAATGGGTCGTTTATATGGGCATCTTCATTAGAGATATATTCATCAATTAATCTCTCGACCAACTGTGGAATAAACTTAGCAGGATAGCGATGATAGCTATGTGTCCACTTGCCAGTATCAGATGGCTTGCATTCCTCAAAAGACCACTTTTTATCGATTTGTTTTGCATTAAATATTTTAACTGTCTCCTCCGCTGATATCATCTGTTGCTGCATCATACACGTATTATTATCCTTTCATGTTAATTACCGTTTCGTCTGACGTCTGGCGGGTATTTGAAGTCCGAGCGAAGCGAGGATTTGGGCGGAGTGCCGAAGGGCGGGCTTCATTTTCTACCCTTTAAATACAATGCTTTTGTTTTATCTCCTATAAGCTGAACTTCCTCTACCTTAAAATCTGCACTTTCCACAAGGGAACTAAATTCATTTGGCGAAAGGTTAGTTTCAAAATAGCGAGGTGGTATTCCCCTTCTCATAAGGAATTTGATGCCTAATTTCATTTTTTCAAGCCATTTCATTCCATATCCTGTGTAATCTGCGAGAAGTAACAATCCACCATCCTTTAGAATTCGATAACTTTCTTCAAGACATGCATAGGGTCTTTCAATAAAATGTATTACGTTAACAGCGACTACCGTATCAAATCTTTCCGATGGGAAAGGTGTATTTTCACAATCAGCTTTTTCAAGGGCTACGTTTTTGTATTCTCTTAATTGCGCTCTTGCTTCTTCTAATATTTCATCTGAAAGGTCTGTGGCAATAACACAATCCGCGTTTTTAACTATTGCTTTAGTGAAATATCCTGTGCCACATCCAAATTCTATAACTTCTCCTAGATTGCGTTCTTTAGATAATCTTCTAAACATTACCTGTTGAATAGGTCTTCCAACTATATACTCCGTGCCCTCATCGTAGTCATGAACAAATCTGCTCCAATATGTTTCTTGCTTATCTTCTGTCATGCTTACCCACCAACATTTTTTAATTTATTTGCCATCATAGATTGTACATCCAAAGATATTTTATAAATGTTCCTTTTTAAGCCCGCCCGAAGCAATTTCGCACAACTTAAAATAACCAAACTATACTTTATTTTCAAATAATTTGGCTTTCGCAAAGACTTAAGTCGAACTTCAATCCTGCTCTTTATATCTATAGGAAGATGTACCTCCTACTTCCTCAGAAGATGCTCTTCCCTCTGAAGGTCTAGCCATTCCGGGAGATTCTATCTCCCTTATATTTTATAGATAATTTTTGGATATCAGGAGGGCGACGGAGATCGTTATTTACATAGTATTTACTTGCTCTAGAGCGAAATATTCTTCGGCCTACCTCGAGTTCGATGAAATTGAGGGGAAGTAGATGATCGGAATTATCAAACTCTATTAAGACTTCGTCCTCCCTTAAAAGATAACCTTCAGCACTTCCCCTCTTAAAAAGTTTCACTATACCCAGCGGATAGTATCGACTATGTTACTCTTTCTGCATCCCTTTGATCTTACCAGGGCAATGATACCAGACTCTAGCTCTAACTTAACGCGATCGGCAAAGCTTTTAAAGCCAAGTATCTCAATCTGTATAGATGCAGGACTAAAGACCTCCGCTCTCAGGAATTTGCGCATATCTGTGTTGGCATAGGAATTTTATAGCTGTCCTCTCTTCTCCGTCAACTTCGATCTTTACAAAGGATGGAATGCATACTAAGTCGATACCGTCTAGGGCAACGAATCCACGAGCGATAGCAATAGCTTTAACTGCCTGATTTACAGCTCTCGGTCCAATAGCCTGCACCTCGGCTGCATTATCGCTGCGCAGGACAGCTGCTAGTGCTCCAGCTACCGCTTTTGGTCTTGATTGGGCTGATACTTTCAGTAATTCCACATCGATCCCTCCTTGTTGATTGCTATGCGAACTAGTTTAACGCTAGACCAAACAGTTTGAGGAACCATCCTTCTTGCCCTAAACTATAACAGTTATTTCTCATTTTGTCAAGTGATATTTATGAATAAGCTATCGATTCGATAGATATCTTGATCTTGCTATCTCGACCAGTATGTGCTATAATTACGCTGGATGAGATAAAGGAGACAAGGGAGCTTTATACATATCACCTCTTAACAGGTGAAATTCTGTTGACAAATTTGTAATTAAATGTTAAAATTGAATAAAATATTGTTGAGATAAATACTCGGGATTATGCTTAGAAGGGAGGAAATAGCTATGGGGAAGAAGAGGATATATTTAGATAATGCCGCAACGACTCAGGTTCATCCAGGAGTGGTTGAAGCGATGTTGCCTTATTTCACTAAATATTACGGGAATCCCTCCAGTGTTCACTCTTTTGGTCGGGAGGCTCGTAAGGCGATAGATGAAGCTAGAGGAAGGGTAGCTAGTTTGATAGGAGCTGATGAGAAAGAGATCGTCTTTACTGGCGGTGGAACTGAGGCGGACAACTTCGCTATCCGAGGGGTAGCTTGGGCGAGTCGGAGGAAGGGTGATCATATAATAACCTCCTCCATCGAACATCATGCGGTATTGGAAACCTGCGAGTATATGGAGAAGAGGGGATTTAAAGCCACCTATCTACCAGTCGATAAGTATGGTTTAGTTGATCCTGAGCAGGTTCGAGAGGCTATAACGGATAAGACGATCCTGATCTCTATTATGCACGCCAATAACGAGGTGGGAACTATCGAGCCGATAAAGGAGATCGGAGCTATAGCTAAGGAAAAGGGTGTCTATTTTCATATAGATGCGATCCAGACCGCGGGCCATATCCCCGTCAAGGTTGATGC
>CAZSTA010000180.1:0-7585 GCA_964609495.1 uncultured bacterium
GGAACACTGAGATTGAACTAAAGCCCTTTATTCCCCCCTCCCTTGACGGGAGGGGGTTAGGGGGAGGGTGATTTAAGGGAGTTCATTATTGACAAGGCTTCGTATTACCCTCATATTTCGCATATCATCATCGTCGCTGTGGCGGGGAGTCTCCATTATCCCTGGAATAGAGGATAAATAGGGATGATTGATGATGCGGCGGAATCCCTCCAGACCGATATAACCATCTCCGATATGCCAATGGCGATCTGAGTGGGAATTAAGAGGAGTCTTTGAATCGTTGAGGTGTAACAGTTTCAGTTTCTCCAGACCGATCATTCCATCTAATTCAGTGAGAGTTTGAGCGAGTCCTTCTTCAGTTGATAGATCATATCCAGCCTCGAAGGCATGAGCAGTATCCAGGCAGATTCCAATTCTATCTCTGTTCTCAACTCCTTCTATTATCTGGCTCAATTCTGTTAAGTTACCGCCCAGCTTGGTTCCTCCTCCAGCGGAGTTTTCCAATAGCAGACTTACTCCGTTGGACGTTCTGTTGAAAGCTTCATTTATCCCCGAAGAAACCCTTCGGACAGCCTCTTCTAAAGTGCTTTCTCCCCTACTTCCGACATGGATGATTAAGAACTTAATCCCTAATTGCTTTGCTATCTCAAGATCTAAAACTAAGGAATCGACGGATTTCCGCTGAAGTTCTAGATCAGGGGTCGCTAAGTTGGATAGATAGAGAACGTGGATAAATAACGGATGGATATCCGATTTCCCCATATCCTCTTTGAAGGTCCCTACGTCCTTCGGATCTAATGAATTAACCTTCCACCTTCGAGGATTACGCGCGAAGAGTTGGAGGGTATCACAATTCTTGGCGTTAGCTCTAGGGGCTACTTTAGAAAAGCCTCCTGAGATCGAGATATGGAATCCAAAACGCATCTTAAAACCTCGTTTTCGCTAAATTCCTTACAGAACTATTACTGTGGAGAGTAATGTATAAGTTCTAAACTTTTCGACCTTGAGCTCTATTTGATAGGGAGGTAAAGCCGAAGATCGATTTTCGGCTTAGGGGGATTTCCTCCCTCAATATGATAAGATCGGCGTGCCTTGCTCAGGCTTCCACCGCTTCGGTTTGAACTGGATGAGAGGTTATAATCTTGCTATCGTAAGTAGCGCGGACTCTCTCACCCGGTTTCAAAACTAAAAATTCCTCCTCATCCCATTCTCCCTCAACTAATTTTTTGATTATCCTCATATCTCCTTTTATCTCTTCATACCCCCAATTATTCTCAGCGGAAATTTTTTGGGCTTCCTTATCATAATTCAGAAACTTGGCTAATTCCATCTCGATGAAAGCTCCTCGAGTATAGTTAGTTTTCCATTTCCCTTCTATTTCCATCAGATATTTGGCGTTCTCCTCTCCATACTTTTCTACATATTCCTGATAGGTCTTGCCTAAACCTTTTCCCATAGCTTGAGTTCGTTCCATCTGAGCTCCTCCTCGCTCCATCCAGCCAGTGGTGTAGTAGTAAGTTCCTGGATATTTGGAGAAGTGCTCATTGTATCTTCCCTTAGATCCTAAGAAGAGAGTTATACAATCATGAGCTCGGGGGATCACCAAGGTTTTATCTTTAACTATGAGACCCTCTGTTCCATTACAGCAGAGTCCATATCCTAAAGCTATAGCCTCGTATTTATCATCCTCCAAAGAGGAGTCTATTCTTCTTTGAAGCTCAGTCCGCATTGCATCGGGGTTATCATGCAATCCCTTAGTCATAAATTCCACATCTACTATATTTTTAGAGTGTGCGGCGCATAAACATACCTCCCTGAACAGAACCTCGCAAGATATTATCTTTAAACGCATTATTTTCCTCCTGAATTATGGTTCGATAACCCCTAATTTTGCTACCTCTAATCCCCTATCCTCTAGGGCTTTGAGGAAGGGATTTATCCCCAAGCAATCACTGGCTATATGACCAGTAACTATCAGATTGCCCTTCTTCTCCTCCTTCAACCTCCGGTAATCATCTTCGCCGATATGGATATATATGACTGTATCCACGCCATTTTCAAAATAGGTATTAGCAACTGGATAGCCACCGTTGGTCAACGCTCCATGGGCTACAACCGTTTTCCCCGCTCTATTCATCTCATCTCCAACAAGAAGTTCTATCTTCGTCTTAGCGTTTTTAAACTCGCCAAACTCGTTCAGAGCGGATATGATATCCTTCAAAGTAGCCGAACTATCTTCGGCCAGAGTCGCATCGATCTTCTCCTGCATTCTCTTCCTTCCCATCTCATCTAAGGGACAGTGGATATTTAAGAAGGGCATATTGAGTAATCTAGCGACGGAAGAATTATGATCGTAATTCGAGCGCTGAGCAGTGATCTTCATCATCTCCACCCGTTCTTCCCCAGCCTTCCGCGCTTTATCCTCCGGGACTCCTGCGGCTATCATAAAGTCGATATGTCTTAGAAATACCTTCCAAGAGTTCAAACTAACTACCCCTGCGGAGGGATGATGAGCTATCACCGCGTCATATCCAAGCTCTTTGGCTATGTATAACTCCGCTGGGCCGATATCGATCCCGAATAATACTCTCTCGATCCCCTCTCCTGGGTTATAGATACCAGAATCCGCAGGGATCTCCCTAAATCCTACTAGCTCTAAAGCAATCTGCATAATCTCCTCAGTATTAAGCATTTTATCTCCTCTCCATCGTTTAGAGAGCGGTCGAATTTAAAATCCGACCGCCAGTCTATATTGTAACCTCCGTTTTACAATTATTAGAAGTGAAATTGAGAGCGATCAAATCCCCTAGCAGTAGAGATTCTTTGAGCTTCAGATCGATCTCTGTGATTGATCTTTAACCCTACGCAATCTAATAGGATAGATGACTATAAATCCTTACTACTCCCTATATATGAGTACATATCAATCAGTTTCCCAGTGTTATCTCTTAGGTAAGCAGTATCACCATCATTGTTCCATACGGCGTGATTAAATCCCCAGTATAATTTGGTCGCAGTGTCTGTTCCTTGTCCTGAGTGGAGATATACAACTCCATTCTCAAGAAGTGTAAAGCTATAGAATTTGTAGACGTGATTAGCTTTATCGCTTATCGTCCAATCTTTAAGATTGATAGTGCTCCCGTAATTACGGATTTCTACATACTCTCCATTTGGATTCTGATTATCATCTCCAGGAGCATCATATTCAATATGGACAATTCTTACATCAACTGTTGGTTGAGGCTCAGATTGGACAGATATAATAACAGAATCTCTTCCTGTAGCTCCATCATCATCAGTTACTGTCAAGGTAGCTATATATGAGCCGTTACTTTGATAGGTATGGGTCGGATTCTGCTGACTACTGGTAGCTCCGTCACCGAAATCCCAAGAGTATGAGACAATTACTCCATCGCTATCTGAACCAGAACCTGTGAAATTCACAGTTAATGGTGCCTGTCCACTTGTAGGATTAGCACTAGCTTTAGCTATCGGTGGATTATTTGCAGGTGATTGCTTAATAACTGTAAAGGGGCGGGTAGCAGGATTCGCCTCTATATTTCCAGCTCGGTCCTTAGCCCTTACGTAAAAGGTATATTCTCCCTCACTCAAGTCGGTGATCTCCGCCTGGGTGGCGGAAATCCAAGTTGACCAAAGGGTGTTATGCAATCTATAGGAATATAGCAGTTGAGGAGTGGGAGTTAGATTATCGCTCCCCAACCAAGTGAAAACGACCTTATTAGTAGATATTACGCCCGATGGCCCACTTTTGATTAAGGTGTTGGGAGGAACCGTGTCGAGGGTGAAAGAGCGAGTAGCAGGTTCATCGCTCACGTGACCAGCTAGATCGATAGTTTTAACCTCAAAAGTATATTTGCCATCCAATAGATATGTATAATCGACCTCGGTTGCTGAAGTCCAGGCTGACCAATTATCACTCTTCCCCACCAGCCTATAGGAATAAAGGAGGACTGGCTTAGGTTCGTAGGGAGTGACGTTTTCCCAAGTGAAACTTATATCAGGGGTATTAATCATTCCAGTAGGACCACTTTTGATCGCAACGCGAGGTGGAGTGATCGGGTTCGAGGGGATACCGCCTGTTTTATCCTCAGAAACCTCGCATCCTAAAGCTAAGATAATTAAGAGTATAACTATTGATATTAGAATTCTTCTCATTTTCTTCCTCCTATCTTTTCGCTTTTGGCTTTCAGCCCAAGCTTATGTCTTATCTATCCTCTCCTTGTAAGCATGTAGAATATTGTGCTAGCGGTTTTGAACTCCCTTAAACCACCCTCCCCCTAACCCCTCCCGTCAAGGGAGGAGGAAATAAAGAGAGCAGTCTTATCTCAATGTTCCCTCTCCCCTCGTGGGAGAGGGATAGGGTGAGGGGGAAATCATATCTTGACTTCTTGGTAAAAATCTATTAGCACGAAATTTTACATACTTCCTCTATCCTTTAATTCGATTCCTAGAGCTTCTGCTACTGCGTAAACGCTCTTTATAGGGACTCCTTTCTCGAGGGATAATCGTTTGCAATCCTCATATTCAGGAGCGATCGTCATTATCCGATCTCCCAGCTTCGCTATCTTCAGTCTGACCTCACCGTAAGGAGTCTCGACCGTCTTCCACTCTCTAGATAGACATTGTCTTCTCATCACCTGCTCTCGGATACCTAAAGTAGTGGTCTCCTTGAATATTATCTCCCTCAATCGGTCTGCATTCTGAGGAGAGGTGAGGATTGAGAGCAGGATAGCAGGCCTATTCTTCTTCATTTGAATAGGAGTTAAATATACATCTAAAGCAGAAGCCTCGAATAGCCTGCTTGATAGATGATCATAGATCTCCGGATTCATATCATCTATATTCGTTTCCAATAGAACAACAGTATCTGTTATCCCTTCAGTGTTTTGCTTCATTCCAACGTAGATTCTCAAGAGATTAGGGATGTCAAAATCCTTCTTACCTGCTCCATAACCAACGCCCTCAAGCTTCATTTGAGGCATCATCCCCGCTCCCTTAGCTAAAGTGGTGAGTATAGCCGCTCCAGTAGGGGTAAGCAACTCCCCCTCGATGTCAATGGAATAGACAGGAAAACCCTTTATAAGCTCCATCGTTGCTGGGGCTGGCACAGGTATGATCCCGTGAGCGGATTTGACATAGCCATGGCTCATAGGAAAGGAGGAGGTATATATTTCCTCGATTCCCAGAAGTTTTAACCCGATCACCGAGCCGACTATATCTATTATCGCATCTATCCCCCCCACTTCGTGGAAATGAACTTTATCAGGAGTCGTCCCGTGAACATTGGCTTCTGCAACTGCTAATCTTCCGAATATCTTCTTACTAGAGAGCTTTATATCCTCCTCTAAATTCGAGGTATCTATGAGCTTCTCTATATCGTCTAAGTGACGCTCGTGGACGTGATCGGAGACTATAACATCGACATCAGTGCCAGTAATCCCATGCTTTTTGACTTTGGAGACCTCGATCTCATAGCCGGGAAGATCAAGCTTCCCCAACTCACCTTTTAGCTCCTCTACTTCAACTCCAGCATCGATCAAGGCGGCTAGGGTCATATCCCCACTGGCGCCAGCAAAGCAATCAAAGTAAGCTATCTTCATAATATGTTGTTACACTCCTTTTATTGTGATATATCACCATAAACGCTATCTGTTGATAAGATGGGCGAAGAAACCCGCCCCAAAACCGTTATCGATGTTTACCACTGCTATGCCTGGGGCGCAGGAGTTGAGCATCGAAAGCAAGGCGGCAAGACCGCCGAAGCTTGCTCCATAACCAACGCTTGTGGGGACTGCGATCACCGGACTTTTAACAAGTCCTCCCACTACGCTCGCTAAGGCTCCCTCCATACCAGCTATAACGATGAGAACGTTGG
This sequence comes from uncultured bacterium, assembly GCA_964609495.1. Taxonomy (GTDB): domain Bacteria; phylum CAZSTA01; class CAZSTA01; order CAZSTA01; family CAZSTA01; genus CAZSTA01. The sequence continues at coordinate 5,897 of CAZSTA010000180.1, forward strand.
CTTCGAAGAGCTGTTCTCTATTATCTAATAAGCGATGTAATCCTGCTACTCCTACATCATACAATCTCTTAACATAACTCCCTAATAGCTCAGCGGTAACTGCGGCTTCCTCAGCTACCGGGATATCAGAAGTGCCTGCGGAGATGATCAGAATATAGGGGTCGTCTTCCTTAAATTCTCGAGGCTCTTCTCTGTTAACTAGTATAATCCGAGCCATATCACTGTAACGGGCCTCAGGTAGAGCTTTCTTCACCTCTTCATATATTTCCGGTCTAGCCCGAGTAGCCATAAACTTATCGCTACGTAGGGATATCTTACTCATTATTTGGACCACTTGCTCAGCGGTTTTATTCTGACAGAATACCACCTCTGGAAAGCCCCGGCGCAAAGCCCGATGATGATCGAGCTTGGCAAAGCCGAGGTCTTCGTAAGGAAGATCGCGAAGAGACTTTAAAGCCTCATCGACTGAGAGAGTGCCCTCTTTCACATCCTCTAACATCTTTCTCAAACGTTCCGAATCCATATCACTTGACCTTTCTACGCCTCATTGTTTTTTTAAAACTTTATTCATACTTCCCATACGATAACCGTTTAAATCTAAAGCCACGTAAGTATATCCTAATTCGCGAAGGCGAGCTACGATCTCACTTCTCTTCTCAATCATAAGGGGAAAATCACTTGGATCTACTTCGATACGAGCTATGGTGTTATGATGACGAACTCGTAGTTGTTTTACTCCTAAACGGCGGATGAATTGTTCTGCTTGATCTATCTGGGTTAGGGCATCTCTGGTGATCGGGATGCCATAGGGAAAGCGAGAAGCTAAACAAGCGAAAGAGGGCTTATTCCAAGTAGATAAACCCATCTTCTGGGAGATAGCCCGAATATCCTCCTTAGTAAGCTCGGCCTCTATTAGAGGACTACGGACTCCCAATTCATCAGCGGCTTTCATCCCCGGACGGTGATCTGAGAGATCATCATAATTAGATCCATCTGCTACATATTTTATGTTATGCTCAAGGGCAATCTGTTTCAGCTTAGTAAATAGCTCATACTTACAGTAATAGCAGTGATCAGGAGGGTTAGAGGCGAAATCAGGATTATCAAGCTCCTCGGTTTTGATGATGATATGGTTTAATCCTAGAGATTTTGCCACCTCCCTAGCTTCGGATATCTCGGCTTGGGGATAGGTCTCGGAGATAGCGGTAACAGCCAGAACTTTATCTCCCAGACGATCCTGAGCGACCTTAGCGAGTAGAGTGCTATCAACCCCCCCGGAATAGGCAACTACCACACTCCCCATATCCTCTAAAATTTTCCTTAGATTCTCAAGTTTATCCTCAACCAAACTAAAAACCTCCTATATAGAATTTTAAGCCTTAATTTTATTGCCTACTTCCTCTCTGGATAATTGCTTCCACACATTGCCTCCACACTCAGGGCAAAGGGTAACAGAAGCCAGAAAGGGAACTGGATTTAATGTTCTACGTATGATGCCACATTTCTGACACTTCATGTAATATATAGGAGGTATATTCTTCTCATCCTTCTTCACTATATCTCACCTCAGGAGGTTTATATTAGACAAATTATTTCTAATTATAACATAACTACTTGCAAATTTCAACTTTCGACAATTATTAGTAAGCATGCAAAACTTTATGCTGGTAGATTTTAAGTAGCTTTTCG
>CAZSTA010000181.1:0-7504 GCA_964609495.1 uncultured bacterium
CCAAGGATATCCCTATTACTCAGGAACAGGGATCTACGAGCAGAAGATCAATATAGGTGCTGAATATCTCAATCAAAAACTTATTCTTCAGTTTGAGAAGGTCGCTGATCTGGTAGAAGTATGGGTGAATGGGGAAAGAGTTGGTGTTATTCCCTGGGAGCCTTGGGAGATCGATATAAGTGACTTTGCCAAGGAGGGAGAGAATACTATCACGCTCAAGATCGCGAACTCCTTGGATAACCTCTTCTCCGATAATAAGCTGCCATCTGGATTGCTGGGTGAAGTTCAGATCGTTCCCTATCGAAGGTTGAGATGGGAATGGTGATCTCCTCTGGGAATTTATGGGGATTCATCCTCGCTTTTCTCTCTGCTCTGTTCTTCGGAATCTATATGGTCCCTCGTCGCTACTGCAAATTAAAGGCTGAGGCTTTTCTTCTGGGGATGACCATCGGAATTTTGCTCATTACTTGGATCATCCTCCGAATAGAGGGATTGAGCTTAGCTTTTCCCCTAAAGATTAAAGGGCTTTCTTGGCTTTGCGGTATTTTATGGGCGTTGGGGACGCTCTGCTTCTCCCAATCGGTGATGTATATAGGGCTATCGCGATCCGCCCCCGTGAAGAACACCGCCGCGGTGGTCGGCACTATCTTTGGGCTTATCATCTTCAAGGAATATACTAAGACCGATCCATTTTTAAGTTTCTCGGGAAGTCTCCTCATCGTCATCGCCGCAATCTTCTTCGGACGAGCTCAAGGGGAGGATGAGGAGACTAATGGGCAGGGAGTCACAATCGGAATCACCCTAGCCTTGATGGCTTCCCTCTTCTATGCCCTCTATACCATACCCTTTAAAGTTGTAATGGGTTATGGAGTCAAGACGGAGCAGTTGATCGCCCTTATGGGGCAAGGATGCTTTGCCTCTGCATTGATTATCTATTTCGTGAGAGGGAGCAGATGGAGAGAGCTCGTAGCTGGAGGGTGGATGAGCTGTCCCTTGGCGATCATCGGAGGAGGGCTGTGGACTCTGGGTGTATTCTATATGGCTAAATCGATAGAACTTATAGGCTTAGCGGTAGCTTGGCCACTTACTAATCTCAATACCGTAGTAGCGGTGCTCTATGGTATATTTATATTTAAGGAGATAAGCCTTAATAGATATTCCCGCCAGATCGCGCTGGGATTAGTGGCAGTAGTGGTGGGAGTTATACTGTTAGGACTTTCGAGGTAGCGATATAGGCTTTTTCCAGATCGCCAAGAGCATTAACAGCCCCGATATCATTATATCACAAAGGAGATGAAGTGTAATGCCAGTGATTAGGGTAGATGGGCCAAAAATTGATTTGGAACAAAAGAGGCAGTTGGTGAAAAAGCTCACCGATGCAGCGGTTGAAGTATATGGGATCGAGCATATTATCGTTCTCATACGGGAAAACCTTCCTGAGAATGTCGGATTAAGTGGGCAATTGAAAGCAGATAAGATTAGGAAGTAAAGCTCCATTCAAAATACCAAGAACCTTTCTCTTGATGAGGTTGGTTCCCCCTTCCCTCGATGGGGAGGTGATTTAAGGCGAGTTCAAGATCTCGAACATCTCAGACAAAAATTTTGAAACTACTTAATAATTCTGTGATTAAGTCCCCAGATTTCTGATTTTTAAGGAAAAAAGTATTGCTTGTAATCAATAAATATGCTATAATAGATAGAAAGGCGTAAATTAGCTCTCATTCTATTTTCTTAAATCGAACTTAGAAAGTAGAAGATTTGTAGTGTATATTATAAGGAGAGGATAAAAGATGAGCAAAGCTAAAATAATATTAATTGGAATATTGACTATAATTATCTCCTTGTTCTCAGTAACAGCGCGGGCTGAATCACCATTGATAATTTTGAATACGGGGAATGTTTTGGCGGAACTAGGCGACTATATCCATATAGTAGGAGAAGTCGAGAATCCTTCCGATAGGGATTACTCTCTCGCTGAACTTGAGGTAGAGTTCTTAAATGAGGAGGGAGAGATTATCACCAGCACCTCAACTTATACTCCTTATATCAAAGCTGGGGGGATGGTCCCCTTTAAGACTGAAGCTATAGGATATTCTGACGAGTTTAACAGATATCGGATCAAGATCGCTAGCGATGTTATCGCCGCCCAAAATAGAGATGAAGCATTTGAGATAAGCGATATCGGTGATAACTTCGAGGAAGCGAGGAAATATATAAATATAACCGGAGAAGTCAAAAATTTAACTCGTGAGTATATTCCTTTAGTGGAGGTAATCGTGACCTTCTATAAGCGGAGTGATGAGGACACTCAGGTAATAGATATAGCGAGCGCCTATATCGAGGATCTGGAAGGGGAAGAGGCTAGGTCATTTAAGACTACTTCTCTTAATTGGGAGGGCATCACCGATTATAAGGTGCAAGCTATAGGTTGTGATAAGGATAGGGCTGAGGCGCTAATTACTCATTGGCAGTTGGGAGAAGCGGATAGGGTATTTTTGATACCGGATATATTGTTAAGGACAAGACAGCAGGTTTTGTTACTAGCTTCTAATGAGGTCAAGTTTGTCCACGAGAAAAACTATCGAATTCTAGAGTCTCGCTTGCTTGCTCTTCAAGAGGATTATAGGGATATAATCGAGGATTTCGATAATCTGCCTCTTCCCGTTCGTTCCGAGATCGCCCATGTTCCTTTAAGGGATTCCCTGGAGATACTAGAAGAGGTTATAAGCAAGGCTTTGAAGGGGGCCTCCAGCGAAAATCAAGAGGGCGATTTGGAGCTATCGGCTGAGCTACTCAGAAGATGTGGAGAGAAGCTGAACTTTAGCGCCACTTTAGTTGCCATCTCTCCAAAGGATACCTCGGAGGTGATCCAAATATCTGCTCCCCAATCAGTAAGTGGTGAGAATGTCTGGCAGGTTGTTAAGAGGGAATTAATAAGTAATTTGAGATACTCCCAGCTATGGACGGAAGTTTTAAAAACTAGTAATATCTCCGTTTCGGTTTCAGCACCTTCCTCCGCTTCTACTTCTACTGGTGGAGGAGGTGGCGGTGGAGGAATGGTAAGATTTTTTAGCATGCCATCTTTCTAATGATTTCACACCTAGTTGTGGAAAGCTAAATTTGTTATAAGAGGAGGATTTGCTATGAGAAAGCTGAGCAAATTTGAAGCAAAACGGTACTTTTTAAGAGGAATCTTAGGAGTGATGATATTATCTTTGATTTTAATAAGCGGCACTGGTTGTTCTACGACTCGACGCTCAACTAGTGCTACTACCTACGAGAGCCAGTCGGAGGAGGTCGCTCAAGTTCAATCTAAGTCAGCTCAGGATGAGCGTATGGAAGGTATGATAAATTTCCACGTGAATTTAGGGAATATCTTCTATAATAACAAGATCTATGATGAGGCTGAGGATGAGTATAAAGTGGCTTTATCTGAGGACCCCGCCAATATCTTAGCTCGTACTAACCTGGGAGCGGCTTATCTGGCTCAGGATAAGGTTAAAGAGGCTATCGATGAATTGCAAATGAGTCTGGAGACAGATAAGCGCAATGCGGCTACCCACTATTTCTTAGCTAAAGCCTACACTAGGCTGGGTAGATATGATGATGCTATTGAACATTATAAACAAGCGATATCTATAGATCCTCGAGATTCCTCCCTCTTCTCCGACCTTGGCTTTCTATACAGTAAAAAGGGCATGCCGGAGAAGTCTATGGAGATGGATAGTAAGGCAATAAGGCTTAATCCAGCGTATTCACTAGCAAGGCAAAATTTTGTGTTTGAAGAGGATGCTAGAACTTATGTGGTTATAGGAGAATATTATTTGAGTGCAGGAAATCCTATCGAGGCCAAGTCGGATTTTGAGAAGGCTCTTAAGCTCGATCCGGAAGGAAAAACGATCGATCGGGCGGATATCCACTATAACATAGCCAAGGCTCACTATGAAGGCGAAGACTACGAAAGGACTCTGGAGGAAGTGCAAAAGGCACAAGATATAAGGGAGAGTGAGGAACATCGAAAGTTGGGACTCGATGCGATCCAAGAGATCTTAGATAAGATGTCCCCAACTTCCAACCCTGGGGTCCCAAGATTATTAAGTCCCAGCAATATGGCTGTTATAACCAATCCTAATCTAGATTTTACCTGGGATAATGTATTTAGGGTGGAGGAGCTTAAGCCAGATGGAACCATAGTAAGGAAAGAAGTTGATTTGTATGTCTTGGAGCTTTATGATTCTAAAGGTTCTCTGATCTGGAACCCCGTGGTTGAAAAGAATTTGATCACCTATATAGACAATCCAGATAAGGCTACCGAATTAGTTCAACAATTAGCCCCTCCTCTAGTCGATGGAGAGAACTATACCTGGCGAATAGGCGTCCCCGGCGATATTTTGAACGATTTTGAAAGTTCCCTTGCCAAAATCGGCTGGGATGACCCTTCTCTTGGATTATTATTGGAGAGGAAGAACTTGTTCGTTTGGAGCCAGCCCTGGGCATTTATGGTTAAGCTACGCTCCTCCTTGCAGTTGGAGGAGGGTGAGCTTCTCACCGGAGAGGTTCCCGAGGCTAAAGCTGTTGCGGCCGAGGAAGTAGCAGTAGCTCCGCCTAGGGAAGAGGTATCAGAGGAGGAAGTGGCAGAAGTTTCGCCTAAGGAAGAAGTGTCAGAGGAGAAGCCTGCAGAAGAAGTATCAGCTATAAGTGAAGAGAACTATAAAAGGGCTATCGCTACTTATCAGGAAGTAGTTGATAAGTATGTAAGGGCGGTGGAGGTTAATGATAAGATAGCGATGGCGAGGTATATAAATAACTCGGCTGAAGCTCAGTTCCGAATTGGTCAGATATATGAGAATTTGGGTAAATATGAGCAAGCTTATGTCGCTTACAGCAAAATGGCTGAACTTTTCCCCACTTACTTTAATATAGACGATGCGATCGCCGCTCAATATAGGATCGGTCAGAGGTATGAGAAGCTCGGTAAATATCCTCAGGCTTATATCGTCTATACCACTCTGTTGAGAAAATTCCCGAGCTACTTCCGAGTGGATGAGATCGAGGCAAGTAAAAAGAGGATCGAGGAGGAATACGGGAAAGATCGAATCGAGGGTGAATTGCAGAAGCTTAAACCTAGACCAGTGTTGCTCAGCCCCAAGGATGGCACTGTTATCTATGATGATAATCCGGTCTTCTCCTGGTCTGAAGTGCTAGAGGCCGCGATAATAAGGGAGAGGATTACCACCAAAGAGGGTGAGGTAACCGAGAAGATAGAAATAACTTATGCTTTAGAGTTGTATGACTCTAGGGATAAGCTCATCTGGAATCCAACGACAAAGACTACCAGTTTGCGATATGAGGGTCCTCCGTTGATCTTGGGAGAGGCTTATAAGTGGCGAGTCTTCCCGATGGGAGATGTAAAGAAAGACTTTGGCTGGAGCGATTACTACACCTTCACGATGAGATTCGAGGAGGAGAAACTCATAACTCTGATCAGTCCTCAAAATAATGCTGAGCTAATTACCGATGAGCCCCTCTTTATATGGGCTATGTCGGTAGAAACAGGAGCTAAGGCGGCTGCTGGTGAGATAATAGAGGAAAAGGAAGTAGGAGCAGTTGAGGAAGCTATGTTAACGATTTATGTGATCGAGCTCTATGATTCTAGGGACAAGCTCATCTGGAATCCCACAGTTCAAGGCACCAGTAAGAAGTATGATGGGGTTAGAGAGTTAAAGCCGGGGGAGAGATATAAATGGCGAGTGGCCCCTCTGACTAGTGAAAGAGGCCGAAGTCAATGGAGCGATTACTCGAACTTCACTATACTGGAAGAAGCTAAGGAGAAGATTAGACCGATTCTCCTGAGTCCGCTCGATGGAGCTGTTCTTTATGGTGAAAATCCGCTATTTGTCTGGATGAGAGTTAGAAGGGCTGGGGAAATAACAGAGATAATAACTGAAAAAGAGGGAGAGAAACAAACCACCACTATAACAGAGGTTAATTACTCTCTCGAATTGTATGATTCTAAGGATAGACTGATCTGGAATCCCTCGGTAAGTGATACCAGCATCGAATACGCTGGCCCACCTCTCATCTTAGGCGAGACCTATAAGTGGCGAGTCTTCCCGATAGGAGATGTTACAGATAACTTTGGCTGGAGCGATTTCAACACCTTCACGATGAGAGCTGAGGAGGATAGGATCTTCAAGCTTATCAGCCCGCCGGATGGAGCTATCCTCTATGAGAGCCCTCTCTTTATCTGGACTATGCTTCGAGAGGTGGTAAGGACTAAAGAGGAGGAAGCTCCTGAACTAAGCTATGCTTTGGAGGTATATGATGCTAAGGGTAAGCTCATCTGGAATCCTCTAGTTGAGGGAATGAGCATGGAATATGCTGGTCCAGAACTCCAACCCGGTCAGAAGTATAGCTGGAGGATATCTCCACTTGGCACCTATAAGGATCTAGGATGGAGCGAGTTCGCCACCTTCACAATGAAGCCGGCTTTTGAGAATATAGAGCTTATATATCCTGCTGATGGCTCTACTATAACCGAGAGGCTGCCTACCTTCGAATGGAGTCCAGTCCAAGATATGACTGAAGCGGTGATTGCTCCAGAAGATAGAGTTTATATCATAGAGTTGTATGATTCTAGTGGAGAACTCATCTGGAATCCAGCAGTTAAGGGGCTCAGCAAGAAATATGACGGTCCGAAATTATCTGTTGAAAGCACCTATAGTTGGAGAGTATCTCCAATAAATGAGAGCGGAGTAGGAATCTCCTTCAGTGATCTCGCCTTCTTTACTATCTCTAAAGAAGCGATAAAGGAGAAGATCGAGATCATAAAACCCACCGAGGGGGAGACTGTAGAGGAGGAGAAGCCCATCTTCGAGTGGGAGGTAATAGAGGAAAATGGAAATACCTCTCTTAATCCATCCTCATCAGAAGAAGTTATAGCTATGAATCCTAAAGCAGATGAGGAGGAGGAAATAATAACGGTGACTGAAGAGAGGGAAGAGATAATTGATTTAACTGAAGAAGAGATCCCTGCCGAAGAAGTCATCGTTCCAGAAGAGGAGCAAAGATTTGGCTTGGAGTTATACGACTTCGCAGGCAACCTGATCTGGACTCCCATGGTTAAGGGCAACAGCGTCGAATATGATGGCCCAGCGCTTACTCCTGGGGAGATGTATAGTTGGAGGATAACTCTTATAGGTGCTGAGTTGAAGTGGACTGAGTTGACCTCCTTCACCTACGTTCCTCCCACGGTAGAGATGGTTCCTGAAGAGGTTCCAGTGATAAGCAAGGTGGAGATGGAGACGAAGATGGGTCTTAGACCCAGGCTGTTGAGTCCCCCTAGCGGAGCAGTTATAATCGATCCGAATCCTCTCTTCACCTGGGCGGCTATTAAACGGGAGAAGCCAGAGGTAACTCCTGTAGTTCCTGAAGGAGAGGAAGAAGTCGTGGCTCCAACTGAAGTTGATGTTTATGCTTTAGAGTTATATGATTCGAAGGATAG
>CAZSTA010000182.1:0-3090 GCA_964609495.1 uncultured bacterium
ATAAAAGAGAGAATGGCTGAGGTGGAGCAAGGAGTCGAATTGGCTGATGAAACAGATAGTGCCTTTCAGGAGATTACGCGCGTTATGCAAAAATCGTCGGAGTTGATTGAAACCACATCTCAATTAGTCGAACGAGGGGCAAGAGATAGCGAAGAGATAAGAAATAGTATGAAAGATATCTCCCGAATAGCGAGTCAGGTTGCTGCCAGAGCAAAGGATACAGCTTCTGCTTCCGCTCAACTCTCGACCACCTCTCAATACCTCCGGGAATCGATAAACACATTCAAGATCTCAGAGAAGAAAGGGAAAGAGATATTGGAGGAGGCTATAACTGAGGAGGCGTTGGAAGAACACAAAGAACAGCCAATTGACCTGGAGTTACAAGATCTAAAACTAGAAGACTTAGAAGAGGAGAACTAGAGCTTCTGGCTTCACCAGAGCCGAGATGATAGAAGGTGTTCAATGATGAATACTAATAATGAAAATGAGGTAATCCAAAATTTCATTGAAGAAACAGTCAACCATATAAATAAAATAAGAGCTTATCTATCCGCTATAACGCGTGATCATCATGATAGAGGTTCAGTGACGGAGATGTATAGATCCGCTCATAACATTAAAGACAGAGCATCTCGTCTAAAATTTGAAGATATTCGAGAGGCGGCTCTTGGGATAGAAAATCTCGCTCACAGTATCCAAGAGGAGATAATCTCAATTGATGAGCAAGTGATAGATATGCTTGGTAAGCACCTAAACAGGTTGGAATTATCCTTGAGAAGACTCGCCTCAGAAAGATATCCTCTGGAGAAAATAGATAGAATCCTATCTAGGGAGATAACGCTCGAAGAATTACCAAAGGATGTGGAGGGAAGATCTCCCGAAACTGATACCTTAAAAGATAATATATACAAGATCACTCATGGCATATCCTTCCTAGAGAATAGGTATATAAACAAGGTGGCGGATAAAAGTGTCCTTCGCGATCTATTGGAAATCACCTCCTTTCTGGAGGAATCGATATCTCGTTTGGGCCCCTCTGCCGAGCAACTCTTAAAGCTGATGAAAGAGCTTTTCCTCAAATTGAACAGAGGGATTGTCTTAAATGAAGATATAATATTCTGCCTTTCCTCCTCCTCGAATGGACTAGAAAAGTTGGCGGAGGGCTTCATAGATGACGCTGAAGCCAGCCAGGCGCTGAACGTTCTGGAGGATAAACTAGCCACGATTCAAGACTATGAGGATAGAGAAGGGCTAAAGGGTGAGGAAGAGATAGATCTTACCTCAGAGAAGATGAATCGCTTCTTGGAGGAAGTGGGAGAGAAATTAGATTTGGTGAACAATACCCTCTTAAAGTTAGAGAGGCAAAAGATCCTTCCCGATCCCCAATCTCTAGCCGAGCTATCTTCCGCTCTGAATAGCATAAAAGTTTCAACTGCCAATATGGGATTTACCTCTGCATCGACTCTAGCAGATGGTATGCAAAGGATAGTAAATAATATAATAGAGGGGAAGCTACAATTAGTGGAAGAGATACAGTTGCTCTTCGATACCATAGACGGGATAGGGATGCTCTTGCAAAGCATACTCTTTGAAGAGGAAGAGCCAAGGGAGCTATTAACCTCTCTCCAAGAAAGGTTAGAGACGGAAACGGAGGAAAAACTTTTAATACTCCCGCTGGAAGAAGAGATTGAGCAGAAGGTCCCACCTCTTCAGAGTTACATAGATAGCTTAAGAGATGATTTCCTTTCACTAGAGATAGCTTGGGAGAGAGAAGAGGATATAGAAGAACTAACCTCCTCCCTGCTTCAAGAGGTCGGGGGGCTAAGAAGAGAGACAATAGCACAAGAATATATAGATATGGAGAAAATTTCGAGTTTGATACAGGAGGCTCTAGAAAAACTGAGAGTAGGAGAACTAGACTTTGAGGAGGATACGATCCTTTGGCTCCTTGATGCTTGGGATGCTCTACAACTTGCAAGCACTGAAGAGGAAGTAGCGGAATTATTAGATAGGCTCGAGAGCACTCTCGAGGAGATGGTGGAGATCACTTTAGTAACGAAGATAGGCGATTTTTTAGGAGAGGATATTTGGGAAGAAGTGGCTGAGGCAGAGAAAAATCTCTTAGATATCGATCAATATATCTCATCTTTAAACCAGGAGATCTTATCATTGGAGATAGCCTGGGAACAGTCTGCAGAAGCAAAGGATTTATTAGAGTCGTTATGTGAAAACCTATCACAACTGAGTCTAAAATCGAGAGAAGAGGAAAATCTAAATTTAGGGAAACTATCGCAGTTGATGAAGCAAGCTCTCGATAAGGTAAAATTAGAAGAATTAATACTCAGTGAAAATGTCATCTTGTGGCTCTTCGATGCTTGGGATGGATTGAAGGTTTTAAGTGAAGAGGGGATTGGGCCAGATGGCGATCGCATCTATTCCACATTAATTGATAGATTAAAAGAACTAATAGAGATAACTTTACCAGGGTATCATCCCGCGGAAGAAGAGCTAGCGGCGCAAGAGCCGACGATTAAAGTAAGGAATATATTACTTGAAAAGGTGGGAGGTCAACTCGAGGCTATCAATCGATTGCTCTCCGTTTTAGAAGAAAATCTACCGGAAGCCGATCCCGCCCTGTTGGAAGATACAAGTCAAGTCTTCCACTCCCTCAAGGGATCTCTATCCTCTGCGGAATATAGCTCGCTCTTTGACTTCCTAGGAGAATTAATTAGATTGGTGGATAGCTTAAAGGATGGAGTTTTAAAGTTAGGAGAAGAAGAGTTAGCTCTACTCTTTGAGAGTGTAGATGGTTTAGGAATACTATTACAAAATAAATTAGTTGACAAAGAAGAACCCGAAGAGTTGAAGCTTTCTCTCCAAAAGAAGATAGAAGATAAGCTCGCAGAAGTTGAGATTGAAATAGAAAAAGTTATAGAGGAGCTAATGCTCGAGGAGGCAGAATTACCTGAGGAGGAGATAGCGGTAGAAGAGAGAGCGATAGAGATAGATTTGAGCAGGCATCTCTTGATACTAAGCGAAGGGATAGTATCCATAGAGATGGGATGGGAGAGAGGAGAAGAGATAGAGGAG
>CAZSTA010000182.1:3190-7492 GCA_964609495.1 uncultured bacterium
GAGATAGAGGAGGAAGAGATAATCTCTCTAAGAGATGGATTAGAGAAGCTGGAAGTGATACCTATCCCTGAGGAGATCATCCCTGAAGTGGAAGTTATCCCTGAAGAGTTACCAATTGAGGAGATAGCAGTAGAAGAGAGAGCGATGGAGATAGATTTGAGTAGGTATCTCTTCATATTAAACGAAGGGATAGTATCCATAGAGATGGGATGGGAGAGAGGAGAAGAGATAGAGGAGGAGATAGTAGAGGAGATGAGAGAAGAGATAGAGGGATTGAGAGAGGAAGCGGAGAAGCAGGAGAGAGTGAAGCTGAGGAGGATAGCGGAGATACTACAAGAGGGGATAGAGAAGTTAAAGATGGGAGATATAACCCTCTCCGAGGAAGCACTATTATGGCTATTCGAGATCTGGGATGCTCTGAAGACTCTATCAGAAGGAGGGGAGATAGAGGAGGAAGAGATAATCTCTCTAAGAGATGGATTAGAGAAGCTGGAAGCGATACCTATCCCTGAAGAAATCATTCCTGAAGTGGAAGTTATCCCTGAAGAAGAAATATCTATAGAGGAAAAGCTATTCATTAAAGAAGCCGAGGAACATCTTGATCTGCTTAATCAAATATTCCTAACTATGTGGAATCAACTTCCCGAATATGATCGGGAGTTACTGATCGAGATGGAGCACAGATTAGATGCTCTACAAGAATCTGCTCATCTATTAGAATATGAATCCATAGATCGTCTAACCCAAAGGATGTTAGATGTCAGTGAAAGAATAAGGGATAATAGGATAGAGCTAACGGAAGATATACTCCGAGTCTTCTTCGATTGCTTTAATGAATTAGAGATATCAACCGAGTCCTTAATTTTGGGAGAAGAGATATCTACAGAAATGATAGATAATCTAGAGGCTAAACTCCAGTCTATACTGGAAGAGAAAGTGGTTATGGAGGAAATCCCAGAAGAGGAATTGGTGGAGGAAATTACACCAGTCGCCGAGGAGGAGAAGATACCGATCGTGCCTCCTGAGGTAGCAATTCCCACCGTTCGAACGGCCGAAGTAGATATGGGGAGACTGGATAGGCTTACGAATCTAGTGGCTGAATTAACTATCAGCAAGACAAGATTATCAGGAGAATTGAGCGAATTAGTAAAGGGCATCGGAGAACTAATGAATGAGAGGAGGAAGATAAAGAGATTCGAGAAAGAGTTCACCGCTACTATAGAAAAAGGGGCGGAGGAACTTCCAAAGCCCCAGATATCCAGAGAATTTAATATCCTAGCTCAGGACTTGAAGACGATGACAACCGATATTAATAAGATCTCCTCGAATCTAGATAAGATAAGAAGTGAACTTTATACTAATACCGATTACTTATCCAGAGTAGCCGATGAATTACAACAAGAGATCATAAGAGAGAGAATACTCCCCATCTCCAACCTCTTTAGTAGATTCCCTCAAGTGGTGCAAGATATAGCTATAGAGAAGGGTAAAAAAGTCGAGCTTCTGATTAAAGGAGGGGATACCAGGATAGATAAGGCTATTCTGGAGGATATCGGCGATTCCCTGTTATATCTGATAAGGAATGAAATAAATCATAGTATAGAAACACCCGAAGAGAGAGAAAAAAATGGTAAATCTGAGATAGGGCAGCTAACTCTGAATGCTTACCACTGGGGGAATAGCATTATCATTGAGATGGAGGACGATGGAGCTGGTATAGATGATCAACTCCTGATAAAACAGGCGATTGGTAGAGGCTTTATCACGCAGACTGAGGCAGACCAGATGAGCAAAAAAGAAGGGCTGGAATTGATATTCCTGCCTGACTTTAGCTCGGCAGAAACCTCCGAGGGGGAAATAGGGCTGGATGCAGTGCGAAATAATGTGGCTCGCCTAAGAGGATCTCTTGATATTCAGTCAACTGTTGGTAAGGGCGCCAAATTCACAATAAAGCTACCCCTGAATCTAGCCACAACTCAGGTGCTTATGATCAAAGTTAGTCTGCAAACCTTTGCGATAAATTCGGACTCTATAAGTGGAATTATGAGGATCTCGGAGAGATATATAGGAAGGGCTGAAGAAGGGGAGATATTCAAATGGGGAGGACAAACCATTCCTCTCCTCTATCTTAAAGATGTGCTTAATATAGATTCCTCGCAATCAAGGAAGATAACCGAGAGTGAGAAGAGAGGACAAAGGCAGGCAGGATTACTCACAGTAATTGTCTCTAGCGCTGGAAGGAGAATCGGGCTTATTGTAGATGAACTTCTAAGCAAACAAGAGATCGTTATCAAAGGATTAGGGAAGTACTTAGGGCGCGTTAAAGATATCGCTGGAGCTACTATATCCAGTGATGGAACTGTGATCTTGGTATTGGATATTCCCTCCCTAGTGGAAGGGGTAAAGATTAAAGGATAGATCCTGATTAAGCCAGAGGAAAAAATATAGGGATATGCTAAAATAGTATTAGCCACCAGGGCTGGAAATGGATATTAGTGAAAGTGAGAGGTGAATCGATATGCCAACTACCCAAAGTAAACTCAAACTCGGTATAGAATCTCTGCTCAAAGCTATGGTCGATATAAGAGCTTCAGACCTACATCTTCAGGCAGAAAGTTCTCCCTTCCTGAGAGTAGAAGATCGACTCCGTCCTACAAAATGGAGAGTCTTAAGTGCTGAAGATACTAAAATACTTCTATATACTATGTTGAGCGAGGATCAGATCCAAGCTTTCGAAAGGGATAAGGAGTTGGACTTCGCTTATACTAGCCCCAAGCTAGGGAGATTCCGAGGAAATGCCTTCTGGCAAAGAGGTTGCATAGGAATAGCTATAAGAAGGGTTCTGTCCAATATCTTAGGCTTTGAAGAGTTGGGACTCCCTTCCGCAGTTAAGGCTCTCTGTGAAGAACCAAGGGGTATGATATTGGTGACGGGAACCACCGGTAGTGGTAAAACCACTACTCTAGGGGCAATGATAGATTATATCAACTCTACTAAAAGATATCACATAATCACTATCGAGGATCCCATAGAGATCTTACATGAAAATAAGATGAGCTTAGTCGATCAGCGAGAAGTAAAGCTTGATACTAAGAGCTTCGCTAATGCAGTGAGACAGGTGCTTCGCCAGGATCCAGATGTGATCCTCATCGGAGAGATGCGTGATCTGGAGACTATGGAGGCTGCTATAAACGCGGCTGATTCTGGACATCTAGTTCTATCAACTATGCACACCTTAGATGCCTCAGAGACGATTAATAGAATTATAGATATATTCCCCTCACATCAGCAAGAACAGATTCGAGCAGTTCTATCTTCAGTCCTACAAGGCGTTATCTCCCAGAGACTGCTACCAAGAATCCCCAAGCCCGGGGCTTTAGGGTTAGTTCCTGCTGTCGAAGTGATGATATCCACCTCCCGTATTCAAAGCTTGATCAAGAAGGGAGGAGGTAGCCTCGATATCAAGCAAGCGATAAGTGAGGGGGAAATGAGAGGGATGCAGACCTTCGATCAAGCCCTGTGGAGACTATATCAAGCGGGTGCGGTTCGATACGATGATGCTCTAGCCAAATCTACCAGCCCTCACGACTTCGAGATTATGAGGAAACAAACCGAGTACAAGCTCGAAGGAGTATAGAGATTTGAACCTCCTTGCAGATAACTTAATAATAGAATACCTGCATATCGGGATACGTCTTCTATTAGCGGCGATCTGTGGAGGTCTCGTCGGATTGGAGCGAGAGACTCGTAATAGACCGGCAGGATTAAGAACTCATATGTTGGTTTGTGTAGGTTCAGCTTTGATTATGATGGTCTCCACTCATATATACGCTCTATTTGGATCAGTGAATGATCCTGGTCGGATAGCAGCCCAAGTAGTAACTGGTATCGGCTTTTTAGGCGCAGGGACTATAATTAGACAAGGTAATATAGTCAGAGGTTTAACCACCGCCGCTGGTCTCTGGGTCGTATCGGGGATTGGGCTAGCTATAGGAACTGGCTTCTATTTGGGAGCTTTCATCACTGTAGTTCTGGTCCTGCTTATCCTTTTCCTATTACGTTGGGTTGAAAGCAAGATTTTCGCTAAGGGCGAATATGAAGATATAGTGGTAGAGGTGAAGGATATACCTGGACAGATAGGCAAGATCGGGACTCTTATGGGGAATTTAGGAGTTAATATTCGCAATGTAACTATAGAGGATAAGGGCGAAGATTCGGTAATTATAGAATTTCAGGTAACCCTTCCCTCACATATATCTAGAAATAGATTGATGACTGAGCTATCTCAATTAGATGAAGTGA
>CAZSTA010000183.1:0-7442 GCA_964609495.1 uncultured bacterium
AGTAATTGTGGGATCCACTAGGTGGCGGTTAGGCCCTATTGGCCTGACCGCCTACTTAAATCTGGAAAGCTCTTTTATCAAGATAGAAAGGCGATGGTATGTTAGATATACTCAAAGTTACCCTAGTTTTCGGGGTAATAATCCTGCTTCTGAGGAGAAAGATCAATCTAGGAATAGCCATGATAATAGCCTCAGTAGTTTTGAGTCTTCTCTACAGTATGTCCATCCCCAATATCCTGAAGCTATTCCTAATTACCTCTATCGAATCTAACACTTTAACCCTTATCTCGGCTTTGCTCTTGATCGTAATCTTGGAGAATATAATCCGCAAAAATATGCTTCTCCAAAAGATGGTAACTTCTCTCAAAGGGTTGCTCAAGGATAGACGATTGGTGATGGCTATCCTCCCAGCTTTTATCGGCTTCCTACCCTCCGTAGGAGGGGCTATCTTCTCCGCTCCAATGGTCGAGGAGACGAGTCAAGGGATGTCCTTGACCGCTGAGAAGAAGAGCTTTGTCAACTATTGGTATCGACATATTTGGGAATTCATATTCCCCCTATATCCTGGTATAATCCTGGCGGCTAAGTTATTACAAGTGTCGATGCGCCAACTGATCCTTGTTCAATATCCTTTTTCTTTAACTGCGGCAATAATAGGATTGCCGATAGCCTTTAGAGGAATCGATAACTATTTATCTGAGACCGAATCTAAGAATCGAAAGCAATATCTAAAGGATCTAGCTTTGGGAGTGAGTCCTATTCTATCAGCTTTGATATTAGTCTTCGTCGTAGGATTAGATATATCCATATCTTTGTCCATAGTCGTAGTAAGCCTGATGATCATCTTCAGATACTCCTACAAGCAGGTTATCGAAGCTCTGAGAGAATCGATATCACTGAAGATAATCTTTTTGGTACTCGGGATAATGATCTTCAAGAATACCTTGATCGCAAGTGGAGCGGTTGATGCTCTTCCTCAAGCTCTTATGTCTTTAGGTATTCCCCGTTTATTGATATTTATGATCTTACCCCTTACCATTGGAGTCCTAACTGGCTCGACTCAAGCTTTTGTTGGAGCCACCTTTCCGATGCTTTTGGGAATAGCTGGAGCAGGAGGGCTAAATCTCAGATTATTGGCTTTTGCCTTCGTTAGTGGTTATGCAGGAGTTATGCTCTCTCCTACTCACGTGTGCTTGATCTTAACCCTTCAGCACTTCAAGGCTGACTTCAGCAAAGTCTATAAAATGTTGCTATTGCCAGAGACAGCTATAGTCTCTCTAGCGGCTATTCTATACCTTCTATTTAGTTAGAAAGTTCACTTTGAACACCCAAAAATCTATCAGTTTCTATTTTCTACTTTTGATGTAGTGTGATTTTCAAAGACAAGGAGGAATTTGGATGCTAAGTCAAATGACCTCGAAAGAGAGGATGTTAACCGCTATCTGGAATAAGCAGCCCGATATGGTTCCCATAGCTCCTGATATATCCAATATGATCCCTGCCAAATTGCTCGGTAAACCATTCTGGAGTATCTATAAGGATGAAGACCCTCCTCTCTGGAGAGGCTATGTGGAGGCGGTTAAATACTTTAAATTCGATGGCTGGTTCATTTACGGAGGAGTGGAATTCAAACCCGACCCCCAGATTACCGAGAAGAGAGAGGTAGTAAAGAAGACCGATGAGAGGGTTATAGAATCTGTTGTATATGGCACTCCTGCGGGAGATCTGACGGAGGAATGGACTTACTATATCGCTGATCCTCCCACTCCTACCGTGAAGAGGATAAAGGATCTCGAGAAAGATTTCTCTAAGTTGAGATATTTCTATCCAGAGATATCGAATTATGATTCCTTGGAACTGGAGATTATGAGGAAGGAATTAGGTGATCTTGGAGTGCTAGGAGTAGCGGTAGGTTATCCGGGCTTCCAAAATTGGTTCTATGGGATGGAAGGAGGATTGGAGGCTCTAACTTATACCTACTACGATCATCACGATCTTATCGAGGAATGGGTAGCTATGGAGGATAGATATATCGCTCGCCAGATGGAGATGCTCTTAGATGCTAAGCCCGACTTTGTCCTTTTAGGAGCTTCGGGAACTATAACTCTGCAATCCCCCGCTCTCTTCAGGGAATTAGGATTACCAACGGTTAAGAAGCTCACCAAGATGGCGAAGGAGGCGGGAATCCCCACGATGTTGCATAGCTGTGGTAAGGAGAGAGCCTTGGTGGAGATATGTGCTAATGAGACCGATCTCAATTGTATCAACCCTCTGGAGATCCCTCCGATGGGAGACTGTGATCTAGCAGAAATCAAAGGGGAATTTGGGGATAAGATGTCTTTGATGGGGAATATCCATACTACCGAGGTTATGCTAATGGGAAGTGTGGAGGAGGTGGAGCGAGTGGCGAAGAAGTGCATCGATGACGCCGCGGAAGGTGGTGGTTTCATCCTATCGACTGGCGATCAATGTGGAAGGGATACCCCCGATGAGAATATATTTAAGCTGGTAGAGGTCGCCAGAACCTACGGTAAATATTGATGAGAGTGAGGACCTTCGTTCTATAGTGCCCCTTGACAATTTGGTCGGCAAGAGCTAATCAGTATGAATTCTACCTATGCCGATAAATCAGCCTGAGACCGATTTTATTGGCTCGACCATAGGATTGTAGGGATACTACCTCGATTTTACATATGTTCATTAAATATCAATCGAGGGCTTGACATTGACCAAATTTTCTGTTAATATAAGTTTTGAAAATTCATACTGCGGCCGGAGGAGGTGATGAGTTCTTAATAGGCCGAAGATTTTAGTTACCATAATAATAACTAAAGGAGGTTATTGCTGTGAAAAGAAAGTTTCTTCTCTTAGTAGTTGCCTTACTGCTTTCAGTGGCGAGTCTAAGTGTTGGCTTTGCCCAAGCCCCGATTAAGGTTGGAACACTGGTTCCGCTCACCGGGCCTCTGGCAGAGTTTGGCCCCAATTTTATTAATGGGGCAGGTCTGGCAGCAGCGCAGCTAAAGGTTGTAGGCCTTGAAATCGAGCTAATCCATGCAGATACCGAGACATCAGCTATCCCAGGCGTCGCAGCCGCTCGCAAACTGGTGGACATTGATAAAGTAGTAGCTATTGCAGGAGCGGCAGCTACTGGCGTGACCCTTCCGGTAGCTGAGTCGGTAACTATCCCCAACAAGGTGGTGCAGATTTCCTATGCTTCTACCTCACCACTGCTTACCGTTCTTCCCGCCGACGAGGGTCAAAACTTCCTCTATAGAACCTGCCCCTCTGATGCTCTGCAAGGTGTAATCATGGGCAAGCTAGCCTGGGAACTAGGCTACAAGACCGCTTCCGCCCTATACGTGAACAATCCATACGGTCAGGGCCTTGCCGAGCAATTCAAGAAATCCTTCGAACACCGTGGTGGCAAGGTACTGGCAATGGTTCCCCACGACGAGGCAGCCGCACCTACATATGTTGCAGAACTCCGCAAGGCAACCGAGGGTAGCCCTGATATACTGGCAGCCATCAGCTATCCCGGCCATGCCACTATCTATCTTAGAGAGGCCATCGAGGGCGGATTCGCCAGTGAATTCCTCTTCTGCGATGGCACGAAATCCCTTGAGATCATCGCAGCCGTGGGCACAGAGGCACTTGAAGGAATGCAAGGGACTGCCCCTGGTTCTGCCTTGACCAAATCCTATGAGAGTTTCCTGGCTGGCTACGCGAAAACCTATGGCACACCGCCCCCGCTGCCTTACATATCGAATATGTATGACGCTGTCGCTGTTATCGGCCTCGCCATCAAAGCTGCTCAAGTAGCTGGAGAGCCAGTCACCGGGACCTCTATCAGAGATCACTTGCGCGATGTAGCCAATCCACCAGGTGAGATTATCGAACCCGGTGTCGCTGGATTCAAGAAAGCCTTCGAGCTGTTGGAACAGGGCAAGGATATCAACTATGAAGGTGCTGCTGGTTCGGTGGACTTTGACGAAAACGGCAACGTAGTTACACCCATCGAAATTTGGAAATTCAGTGGTGGTACAATTGCGCCAATCAGAGTAGAAGTTGAACTGCCAGAGATATAAAATAAAGCAAAGGGTCGAAAGACAAAAAGAGGAATCTACTATAGTAGATTCCTCTTTTTTTTCTTAAAGCATCCATTAGTTGTGTATCAAACTCTATTCCCTTGAAACAGAAAGGAAGAAATAATTACAAACCTACCAGTCCATTTCTTTAGATATTTGCTCATTTGTCTAACATCTTGGAGACCCTTTTTTCTTCTCCTAACAGTCCTTGTGGTCTGGCTAAAAGTGTGCTCACCAATAGGATGCCAATAATAAGGTAGCGGATATAAGGTGCTCTTGAGAGGAGCATCGGTGGCAAGAGGGCATCGGTAAGAAAAGTGGTACCCGTCCAGATCCCCCAAACGACGAACGCACCCAAGATGGCTCCCTTGTTGTTACCACTTCCACCAAGCATCAGCATCACCCAGATGATGAAGGTGCCAAACAGCGGGGTAAAGGTTGAGGGCTGGATAGCCCGCACATAATGAGCATAAAGTGCCCCACCGATCCCCATAATCATCGCCCCTAGAATCAGCGACTGCATCTTAAATCCGAAAATATCCTTCCCGCTCATCCCGGTAGAAACCTCATCCTCGCGAATGGCACGCAACACCCGGCCCCAAGGAGAGCGAATCCCGCGCTCTATAGCTAAATATACCAGGGTCATAATGGCCAGGACAATAACCAGGTAAACATAGTTATAGCTTTGCGGCTCAACCAACCCGCGCAGGGGCTGAGGCAACCCAATTAATCCTTGCGGCCCATTGGCCAGCCAGCGCTCGTTGTTAAAAATTAAACGAATGGTTTCCGCGATTCCGAGGGTAGCGATCGCCAGGTAATCCTCTCTCAGCCTTAGAGTAGGGAACCCGACCAAAAAAGCGATGATCCCACAGGCGAAAGCTGCCCCTACCAGCCCGATCACAAAAGGCAGATCCAAGCCTATTATCTGCTTCACGTATTGTGCTAGTGGGCCGGTAGGCATAGGGCTCGTGAGCAACGCTGAGGTATAGGCCCCCACCGCAAAAAAACCAGCAACTCCAATGTTAAACAGGCCCGTATAGCCCCATTGTATATTGAGTCCCAGCGCAAAGACAGCGTAAATGCTAGCCATGATCGCAAAAGATACTAAATAGGCGAGAATTCCACCGATATCCATTTCGCTATTCTCGACCTCCAAAGATCCCCTGAGGCCTGAATAAAAGGACAATGATCAGGATGACAAAGGCTACGGCCGGCTTGTAGGCTGGATTAAAGAAGCCGGTAGAAACCTGCTGGGCGACCCCTATGACCATTCCTCCTACCAATGCTCCATAGGGGTTGCCAATCCCGCCCAAGATGGTGGCCGCAAAGAAGGGGATGAGGAAAGCCCAGCCCATCTCGGGGCGGAGCTGAGCATCGATAGCGTAGAAGACCCCGCCGGCGGCTGTTAAAGCTCCGCCGATCCCCCAAGTCCAGATGATCACCCGTTCGGTATCAATGCCGGTTACCCGGGCCAACTCCATGTTATCAGCGGTGGCACGCATAGCTACACCCATCTTGGTGTGTTGCAGGAAGAGATATACCAAAGCGACCAAGATGAAGACAATAATGACGATGACGATCTGGTCAGGCTTGAGCCTAATATCCCAGGGAAGCCGAAGGGCAAAGCGCAGCTCACGGCTATAGAAGTGGAAGTCCGCACCCCAGATGATATAAATGATACTGCGCACAATGAAGGCTACCCCCAAGGCAGCCATCGCCATAAGCACCGAGCTGGAGCGCCGCCGGCGCAGCGGCCGATAGAGCAGCCGATCGATCAGGATGGCCACGCCCGCTGTGGCACCCATCGCTACGGGAAGGGCAATAACCATGCGCCAGCCAAAGGAGAGCGGACCAAAAGTATTCTCGGGAACACCCAGCCGGGGCAGAGCGCCCGTGATCATAAACAAGACAATATAAGCGCCCAGAGTCATCAAGTCCCCATGGGAGAAGTTAGCAAACCGCAAAATGCCAAAAACCATCGTAAGGCCAATGGCCCCCAAAGCAATAATACTACCCAAAACAATCCCATAGACAATCAGTTCCATCATCCGCTATACTCTTATCCCCCGAGGTAGAGCCTGCCGACCTCCTCGTTACTCAAAAGCGCCTGACCAGTATCCTCAAACCGGTTATAACCCATAGCCAGCACATAACCACGATCGGAGAGTTTCAAAACTTCCCGGGCGTTTTGCTCCACCACTATGATGGCCACTCCGGTCTTATTAATGGCAATTATCTTCTCAAAGATCATGCTTACCAATTTCGGCTCTAGCCCAGCAGAAGGCTCATCCAAAAGTAGAACCTTAGGATCAAGCATCAGCGCACGTCCCATGGCTACCATTTGCCGTTGGCCACCGGAAAGCTTTCCTACCCGCACTCTTCTCCTGGCCTTAAGCACAGGAAATATATCATAAACTTCCTCCAGCCTATCGCGGTAGTCATCTTCACGAATAAAAGCTCCCATCGCCAGGTTCTCGCCGACAGTCAAAGATGGAAATACATTATCTGTCTGCGGTACATAGCACATACCTTTGCGTACAATTTTATCCGGATTCAACCCTGTAATCTCCTCCCCGTTGAAGTGGACCTCGCCTTCTTTTGGCTTTAAGAGGCCAAAGATAGTCTTCAATAGGGTTGACTTTCCAGCGCCATTTGGCCCTATAATAGAGACCATCTCACCCTCCTTCAATTCTATGCAGACTCCGTGGAGGATCTCCATTTCTCCGTATCCTGATTTTATATTTTCAGCCTCTAGTATTATTCCCATCTCTTCTAGGAGCCACCCAGATAGGCCTCAAGCACTCTCTCATCCTTCCTAATCTCCTTGGGACTTCCTTCGGCAAGCTTGCGCCCTTCACTCATCACTATCACTGGGTTGCATAGGCTCAACACCAGATCCATATCGTGCTCTATCAAGAAGAAAGTGATACCTTGCTTCTCACACAGCTCCTCAATATATCTAATTAGTTTCCTCATCAAGGTCCGGTTCACGCCAGCCCCCGGCTCGTCCAGCAAGATCAGCTCTGGCTCAGCCATCATTGTCCGTGCCAGCTCCATCAGCTTCTTCTGACCCGAGGAAAGGTTACCAGCATACTCGTCTTTCAAATCTACTAGCTCCACGAACTCAAGCACTTCTAATGCTTTGTCTCTAATCCTTTCCTCCTGGCGCCTCACCGCACCAGGCCTAAACCAGGAATTCCATAGCCTCTCGCCCATTTGATTTGGAGGAATTACCATTAGATTCTCCAATACAGTCATCTGTTTGAGCTCTCTGGTGATCTGAAAGGTTCTATAAATCCGCTTGTGGAAGATCTTGTGAGGAGGTAACCCTTCTATCTGCTGACCTTTAAACCGAAT
>CAZSTA010000184.1:0-7402 GCA_964609495.1 uncultured bacterium
GATTAGCAACGTTCAGGGTATTATGACCTGTATTTCCTTCCTTTCGGTTGCGATGTAGATAAACCGCGCAGCCTGAGAAAATAATCCATTCGCAAAATCCATAGGATTTATTTCCCAATTTTGATGATGTTCTTGATATTCTTTGGAATTTATAGAGTTTTGTCGGGAAGATTTACGCGGCTGAAGGGAGAAATATAATGCCCCGAATTGTAAAAGGAGGAAAATATGTATATGGTTGGTCAAAAGTAGGAGATAGAGGGAAGATTGTAATTCCTAAGGAAGCAATAGAGGAATACAATTTGATGGCATATAAAAATGTCATTTTAATACCTGGTAGCAAGCGTTCAGGAGGATTCGGTCTAACTACGGTGGGATTATTAAAGAATTCACCTCTAGCTGTGATATTGGATAAAAATCCACAACTAGCTGAGTTTCAAGTATCCGAAGGAAAAGCAATAGAGATTAGGGGAAAAACATATTGTTGGGTAAGGATGCATAATGATGGTAGTATTACTGTTCCTGTAGAAGCGCTAAAGCGATATGGGATTAATCCTGGTGATCGTTTACTTTCAGTGAGAGGTAGTAATATCGCTATTGGCTTTCCTGTGAGAGGCCCGATAATCGAGGAGGCAAAAAAACATTCTGAGATAGAACTGTTTGAATGAGATTATACTAAATATCGAGCCTATCCTAAAACTATAACTCTTCGCCGAGACTCTGATAACATATGAAACAAAATTAGGAATTAT
Source organism: uncultured bacterium (assembly GCA_964609495.1). Classification (GTDB taxonomy): domain Bacteria; phylum CAZSTA01; class CAZSTA01; order CAZSTA01; family CAZSTA01; genus CAZSTA01. The sequence goes on from CAZSTA010000184.1 coordinate 750, forward strand.
AACATAATTAGAGATGATAACATACAGTAGATAGAGGTGTGAATATGTCCAATATCTTCAAGATAGCTGTCAGAAATGTCCTTCGTAATAGACGCAGATCCCTTCTTACCCTTATGGCAATTGGGATGGGAGTGATGCTATCCTTTACCTACAATGGGACGATGAAGGGGATGGTTCGGGATATGATAAACAATACCATCAATATGCAGACTGGACATCTCCAAGTCCATACCAAAGGGTATATGGATAGGGAATATCTTTTACCCCTCGATCTTCTTATCTCAGATCCCGATCTAGTTAAGGAGACGATAGAGGAGGTCGCCGAGGTAGAAGAGGTGGTATCCAGAATAGAATTTTATGCTATGCTAACCCCAGATAGGGAAAATGCTAAAAATGAAAGAATTGCCGGGGTCGGAATTCAGCCCGCGGCTGAGAAGAGGATTAGCTCGTTAATCGAGATAGTCGAAGGGAATTACCTGACCGAGGATGGAGAGGAGATCTTAATTGGGCGAAAGCTGGCGGAAAAAGCTGATCTCGAAGTGGGAGATTCGGTTATCCTTCTCGGTCAATCGGTTTGGGATGCTATAAGCGCGATTCGCCTAAAGGTAGTGGGAATATATAAAGTGGCCGATATCCCACAATACGAGGAGAATTTCGCCTTTATACCTATATCCAGAGTTCAACAGTTGTTGGATATGGAAGATAAAGTTACGGAGATATCGGTCAAATTAGTTGACGGAGATCGGAATGAGGCGATAGCAGAATCTCTCGGAGAAAAACTTCAACAGAAAGGGATGGATTTAGAGGTTCACACCTGGCAACAGCTTAATCCTGCCTTAGTCGATTATATAAAGATCATAACTCCTTTCCTAGTTGGTCTAATAGGGATAATAGTTATATTGGTAGCTGGCGGAATATTAAATACTATGCTAATGGCTTTCCTAGAGCGTTTAAAGGAGATCGGAATGATGAAAGCTATGGGAGTTAGGAGCAGGGAGATAATGGCTCTCTTTATGACGGAGGCTGCCATAATCGGCTTTGTTGGTGCTGTCATAGGAGGTATATTAGGAAGCGCAGTAGTTTTATATTTCCAGATATATGGCTTCTCTATGGAGATGTGGGCTGATTATATGGAGGGTTTTCCGGTGCTCACGATTCGAGGACTCTTCAGTTGGCCTACTCTCCTCAGCTATATCCTGCTGGGAATCGTCGTCTCTCTCCTATCGACTCTCTATCCAGCCTATCTCGCCTCAAAACTAGAGCCGGCGGAGGCTTTGCGCAGGGTATAATCTGAAGCGACTCGCTTGGAAAGGAAAGGAATATGTTACTTTTAAAATTAGCCTTTAGAAATATAATGAGGAATTTCCGCCGATCGCTTATAAACTTTGCCGTGATAAGCTTTGGAGTATTTGTCTTAACAGTTATGATCGGATATTCAGATGGAGCTTTTAACCAGGTCTTCAATTCCGTCCTCAAAACTAGAACTGGACATATTCAGATACATGCTAAGGGATATGTTGAAATCGAGGAAGAAAACGGAATCGGAGATGAAGAGTCGCTAAAGCTTACCATTCCCGATTACGAGGAGGTAAAGGAGATAACTAGATCGTTGCCTGAGGTTCAAGCTATCTCCTCGAGGATAAAATTTGTCGGTATGTTGAGCAATGGAATCGATACTGTTCCTGTCTTAGGAATGGGAATCGAGCCTGAGGAAGCTCAAATTACTTCCGTCATCAGGGTGATCCCTGGTCGTGGTCGATATCTAGCTAGTATAGATGAGAACAAGATAATGATAGGGAGGGCGCTGGCTTCGGTGATGAAGGTTGATGTAGGGGATACTCTTACCTTGGCGGTTGATACGAGCTATGGGGCGGTGAATGCTCTGGACTTCGAGGTCACAGGTATCTTCAGAGGCACTCCTGATTACGAAAAGGGGATGATCTATATCCCACTCATTCAAGCTCAAAATCTGTTGGATATGGATGATGTAGCCTCGGAGATAGTTATACTTCTTGATGATCCGAATAATTCTTGGAATGTCGCTTCTCTCCTGAATAAAGAGATCGAGACCGAGGGATTAGAAGCTGCCCCTTGGCAGGACTTAGTCAAGGTTTTAGTGAGCTGGTTAAGAGCTGGGATTATAGAAATAACGGTGATAAACTTGATCTTCTTTTTAATAGTCGCCTCAACTATCACTAATACTATGATGATGGCTGTTTTCGAGAGAACCCAGGAGATCGGGATGATTATGGCGATGGGGATGAAGAAAGTCCAGATAATAACCCTATTCGTCCTCGAGGGTAGTATCTTAGGCGTAATTAGCGCGATCTTCGGTTCTGCTTTAGGAGGAGCAGTCAACTATTATCTATCAATAGTTGGTATCGATTTTGGTATGGATATGAGTTCTCTGTCGATGCCCTTTGAGGGAAATGTAATCTATTTTAGCTTTAAGTTATCTACCCTTCTTTTATCCTTTTTCTTCGGAGTGCTTATAACTTCGATAGCCTCGCTCTATCCCGCGTATAAAGCCTCGAAGCTGGAACCAGGGGAGGCTCTGAGGACAGTATAATAATATAAAAGTAAATCTAAGTTAAAAATGAAAGTGAATTTCAATATCAGCTTTTGAAACTTTTTATCCAAGATAACGTAATCTATCATACAGACTACAAAAACTATCTTGGTTTCTAAAGCTTTAACTTAGATTTTTTCTTTATCAAACAAATTGTTCTGGACAAAATCGAATTTTAAATAAAAAATCTCTTGACAAATCTAGGTTAATGTGGTACAATGAAACTAGAGAAACTATTTTAGTTTCCAAAGTTTAATTAGGGAGTTATCAAATTATGCCCAAAGATGAAGAGAAACGAGAAATTATCTTAAAAGCCGCCCTAGAGAGATTCAAAAGATTTGGCTTTAGAAAGACAACGGTTGATGAGATAGCTAAGGATGCTAGAACAAGTAAGAGGACGATATATAAATATTTCACGAGTAAAGAGGAGATATTTAAGACCGCATATAGAGAGATGATGTATAAGGAGACCGCTAGAGTGAAGGAAATTATGGATAAACAACCCAGCGTGACAGATAAGTTGAAGCTAGGGTTTACTATTCGGAGGGAGATTATACCTCAGTTCAGCAAAGAATTTTTAGAGGATGTTAGTTTACCCGAAATTTGGGAAGGGGCTAGAGAATTCCGCCAAAAGCAGTTCGGAATGGTGGTTGAGATAATAGAAGAAGGCATCGCTAAGGGAGAATTAAAGCCAATCAACCCTCAGCTAGTAACTATGATGATAATAGGAATAGCTGATATTCTCCTCACTCCCGAATTTATACTCAATTCTGGCATCCCATTCGAGGAGATAATAGAAGCTATTGAGGAGTTACTCTTCTATGGAATATGTAGAAGAGATGAAAGGAGGAATGAATAATGAGATTTATAAAGATCGCTTGGCGCAACGTCTTCCGCAATAAGCGCCGTTCCTCTCTAGTTCTCATCACCATTGCCTCGGGGATTGGGATCTTTATAATCCTTAATAGCATAACGGCGGGTTTTATATCTGATGCGCTTACCAATACCATCGAAACTCAGACAGCTCACCTGCAAATCCATTCTGAAGGATATGAGGAGAAGTTGGATTTTCTCCCTCTGGATATAGCTATAAGGGATTACCAAGAGCTGGAGGATGAACTTATGAAAGTTCCCGAGGTGAAAGCAGTAACCTCTCGCATAGAATTTGGGGGATTACTCGCTAAGGACGATCTCTCGATCGATCTTCTCGGGGTAGCTATTCAACCCGAGGATGAAATGAGGGTAGTCGAGAGGTTGAGAAATTCTATAAAGGAAGGAAGCTTCCTGAAGGAGGGAGAGGACGGGGTCCTGATAACCGAGGATACCGCCAAGCAGATAGAGGCTGAACTGGGAGATAAGTTGATCATCCTAGCTCCCACCTCCTATGGAGATCTGGGAGCGATAGAGGTGGAGCTAGTCGGCTTCTTCGATACCGGACTTATCACCCAGGATAACTCTATGATGATCATCGCTCTCGGAAGCGCCAAGAGATTGCTTGATATGGAGGGTCAAATCACTGAGATGATGATAATGCACCAGGATGATGAGGAGAGCGAGAGAGTAGCTGAGATCATCAGAGCTGGATTAAAGAATAAGGGACTTGAGATCAATACCTGGCAGCACTATAGCCAATGGCTCTTGGATATATTGAATATAACCTACCTATTCATTGGCATTCTAGCCTTTATAATTATCGTAGTTGCCTCCACCGGCATCATAAATACAATGTTGATGACCATCTTCGAGAGGACCAGGGAGATAGGAATGATGATGTCCCTGGGGATGAGGAGAGCGACAGTTATGATCTTGTTCCTGATCGAGGCTCTGCTTCTAGGAGCTCTTGGTTCGGTTATAGGTTGTATCTTGGGAGGAAGCGTCAGTTGGTATTTATCTCGTAATCCAATATCTATTGCTGCCTCTGAAGTCGAGACGGCGTCAGAGTTCGGAATAGGTCAACAGCTCTATGCGATCTTCTCCACCTCAGACATAACCCTTGCCTTCTTCATAGGGGTTATAATCGCAACCTTAGGCGCTCTATATCCAGCTTATCGAGCCTCTAAAGTAGAACCGATCGAGGCTTTACGCTTCGTATAATCGAGGAGGTGATTCAATTGTTCTTGATGAGAGTCGCTTTCAGAAATGTTTTTCGCCATAAAAGGCGTTCTCTTCTGATCATCGTTTCCATCGTAATAGGGATAATTATAGTGATATTCATTCAGAGTCTCTTTCGAGGTAGGAGGGTGACTCTGAACGAGAGCGTGATTCGCTTTAAGACCGGTCATCTTCAGCTTCATGCTAGGGGATATGAGGAGAAATCTCGGCGACTTCCTCTAGACCTATCTATTGAGAATCCAGATGAGATCAAGGCTATTATCGGAGACATCGAGGGGATAGAGTCTATAACTTCGAGGGTAGAGTTCTCCACTATGATAAGCAACGGAGTGGATACTATGATGCTATTAGGGATAGCAGTTGAGCCTTCGAAGGAGGAGGGAAGGGGGTTAATCGATGAGATGATCTCTGAGGGAAGCTATCTTAGCGATGGTGATCAAGGGATACTCATCGGAGAGGCTTTGGCGAAAGCGATGGGAATAACTCTAGGTGATACAGTTATGCTCTACTCTCAGACCCTTTATGGAGCTCAGAATCTGATGGATTTCGACGTAAAAGGTATCTTCAAGACTGGTTCCCCTTTCGATAAAAGCGCAGTCTTCATCTCACTTCCTAAGGCTCAAGAGTTCTTGGATATGGGAGATAGCGTAACCGAGGTGATGATTCAATTGAAGGACAACGATTATCTGGAGAAGGTTACCGAGGAGATCGCCGGAAGACTCAATGATCACGATATCGAGCTTCACTCTTGGAGATATTATGCGAGAGAGCTTCTAGCCGATCTAGAAGGGGATAGCATCTTTATGGCCGCCTTCAATATCTTCCTCTTCTTCTTGGTGACCATAGGGATAGTCGATGTGATGACGATGTCCGTATTCGAGAGGATAAGGGAGATAGGGATGATTCGAGCGATGGGATTGAAGTCTCGAGAGGTAGTTATCCTCTTTATCCTCGAGGCTTTGATAATAGGAGTGATCGGAGCAGTTATAGGATCTATCCTAGGGGAAGCGATATCTTGGTACTTCGATGTAGTAGGGATCCCTATGCCTGAGATGACAAAAGAGATAGGAGTTGCGATCGGTGATAGGTTATACGCCTCGGTCTCCGGAAGGGATGTAGTCCTAGCCCTAGCGATCGGGATCATCGTAGCGGTGTTTGGGTCTATATATCCAGCGTATATAGCCTCTAAGATGAGGCCGGTTGAAGCCTTACGCCATATATAATCTTAAACGGAAGGAGGAAACTTTTATGAAAAGAATAATAGTTTTGTTAGGAAGCATTCTGCTAATAATCGCCTTATCAGGACAAATAAAGGCTCAGGAGGAGGAACAACTTACCGCTGATGAGATAATAACTAAGACTGATGAGCTGATGAACTCGGATTATATGGAAATGCTGGTGGAGATGAAGATCACTAAACCTGGCAAGGAGGATAAGATAAGCGAGATGAAGCTCTATGCCCAAGAGGATGAGAACGTATTGATCAAGATTCTTTCTCCAGCTAGAGAGAAGGGACAGGGATATCTGAGGATAGGAGACGATCTTTGGATGTATCTTCCCAGTGTAGAGAAGTCGATCCGAGTGGCAGCTAAGACTAAGGTATTGGGAGGAGATTTCACTGGATCGGATTTAATGAGATTCGATCTGGCTAATGATTACACTGCAACCTTGGTGGGCGAAGAGGAGATAGACGGTGAACTATGTTACGTCATAGAACTGAAAGCTACGAATAGAAGCGTATCCTATGATATGGTAAAGGATTGGATACGCAAAGAGGATTTTATCCAGGCTAGGATGGAATTCTATACCCTATCAGGGAAATTACTCAAGATTATGACCTTCTCCGATATCAAGGAGATCGGAGGCAGGATTCTCCCAACTACGATAATGATGCAGGATATGTTACGGAAGGAGAATCTAACTTGGATTCAGATAATCGAGGCTGATTATGATGCCGAGTTATCAGATAATA
>CAZSTA010000185.1:0-4322 GCA_964609495.1 uncultured bacterium
TAGTTCAATCTCAGTGTTCCCTCTCCCCTCGTGGGAGAGGGATAGGGTGAGGGAGAAAACAAAGAGGAGGGATAGGTGAGACAAGATTATGAGCACAGCCAAGAAACAGTCAAGAACTGTGCTCATCATTTAAGATCTCAAATTTCAATACCCCTAAAACTTGAACTTCAGGGTTATTACCTGCCAGCCCTTAGCCTTGACCCTCACCGTATCGGAATCTTCCACTTCCACCTTCTCAATAGATTCCTCGTTCAGGTTGGTCAAAGAAGCTTCCTTGATCGGCTTGTAACATTTGACCTTGCCTTCGACTTCTTTATCAGTGGTATTGTAGAATCGGACGATCAAAGCATCATCCTCAGCTTTCTTGATAGCACTGATAATGAGGTTATCGGGCTCGATGGAGACGAAGCTCAGTTTCTTAGGTAAATTACCCTCGTGCACTCCAGTCTGAACCACCCGGCAAGGAATATTATGCTGATGAGCTTGCTTATAGGTCTTGGCGGAGTCCCAAGATCCAGAATGAGGGATGATCGAGTAATAGAAGGTATGCTCGCCTAAGCACTGAGCTCCCGGAGTATAGGTCGGCCAACCAGCATTTCCCGATCCTCTGGTCAGTAGATCTCCTCTGGATAACGCTCCTACCCCTCTCAATAGAGTCAAAGCGATGGTGCGACTCTCATCATCCTTGACCTCATACTCGGGCAAACCTTTGCTAGCGATAGTCAAACCTTTCTTGCCATCATTAACATCCATAAAGGTCTGTTGGGGATGAGTGGGGATCGGCTCCTCTATAGGATATTCATTAAGATCTGGTCTCTTGATCTTCCTCTTTACCACATCGAACTGACCCTCACCGTAGGAATAATCGGTCTCGATTCCCGAGGGGAATAGCGCTCTTATCCTATGATCCTCCGCGTTATTCTCAAAGACGGTCTTGATATCAACGCGACCTGATCCAGCGGAGAGGCTGACATAAGAGGTGATGGGGCAAGCTACTAACTCCTCACCTCTCGCCTTGTGATCTTCGGTAGCGCTCTTGGGCAACATAAGTTCTACTCTGACCTTGAAAGTAGCTCTCAAAGGTCCATTTTCCGCTAAGGAGATAGAAGAAGAGAAGCCCAAACTGGATACGATCATATCTCGTAGAGTATAAGAGTAGTTATATTCATCTCCCACATCGGCAGAATCCTCGAAGGAGTTGCAGTTATCATAGACCGCTCCAGTCCTCTTATCGGTGATGGTTAAAGCTCCATTATCCTTAACGATAACTTTCAGAAGCTCGTTCTCCATAACGCGATCGTTCACTTTGACCTCGCTATCGAACTTCTTCACCTGCTCCTCAGGAATGACGCGATAGGTCTTATAGCCACAAGCGGGGACGTTCTCCACTGGAAGAAGGATGTTGAAGCAAGCGGACTCTATAATACGAGGGAAGTAATACTGACGCATAAACCTCTTGCCATACGCCTTGGCGTCTATAACTTGATAGGGAACTTCACGACCATCCTCATCCTTAATGATGAAGCCTCGCACCCTCTTATCGTAGATATGATCCTTAATCTCTTCATCGGAACCGAGAGTCAGGTCTGGCATTACAGAGTCGGACTGCATTAAGAAGTCGAGCTGGGCAGGGACGACATCCTTGCACTCCCAACCCAGAGGATTGAAGACCACCAAGTTCTGATCTTCCGTCTCCTCATCGGAGGTATCGATCTTATTGACCGTGAAATTCAGGCTTCTATCGGTTAGCTCATCAGCTATCTCCTTTGACCAGGAGAACCTCGTCATCATCTGCTTATGGACATCATCGGTGCTACAGCCACATATCGAATCGTGGGGATGGTTTCTAATCAGATAACGCCATGACTTCCAGAGAAGTCCACTAGGATACTCCTTGCCCAGTAGCCAAGCGAAAGCACAGGATGGTTCAGCCCATTTCTCCAACTGAGTCTGGCACTCCTCGTTCCTCTGCTTGATATACATCCTAGCGGAATACACACCGTTTAGGAGGAAGGCGTACTTATATCCGAAACGTAGCTCTCCCTTTTCCGTAGTCAACTGAGGCTGAGCTTCCTTGATCTTCTGAATATAATCTATAAGATTGCTGTGGACCAACACCGCGTTGTCTAACCTCTTGTTCGTCTCTCTGATGATCGTGGATAGATCGGGCTGAGGCTCGACGTGATCGACCCCGTTTAAGAGCAACAGATAACGAGTCGTGGCTCTGGGAACTACCTCCTCCATTATCCGCTTCACTCTGGCTTCAGATTGCCCAGGATCAGAGGGCAATTTCAGGGCATTACAATACCCCATTCGGGGTAGATGTAACATCAACACCCTCGAGCCATCGGGAGACTCCCAGTGATACTCCGATTTATCCTGCCCCGGCTCTCCTCCAAAGCCTCTCCAGAGAATAACGTTATCGATTCCGAAGCCCTGCAGGATCTGTGGCAGTTGGGAGAGGTGACCGAAGGGATCGGGAATATATCCAGCCTTCATAACCGCTCCGAACTCGGAGGCTATCCTATGTCCCAACATTAAGTTGCGAACGGTCGCCTCGGCGCTCACCAAGAACTCGTCAGGCAAGATATACCAGGGACCAACGAAGATCTTGCCCGCTTTGATATAATTCTCTAATCTCCCTCTATTCTCCGGCTTGATCTCCAGATAATCCTCTAATACTACAGTCTGACCATCTAGGGTGTAATACTTATATTCTGGGTCTCCATCCATTATATCCAACAGGTTATCTATCAGATCCACCAATCTGACCCTAAACTGTTGGAAGGTGAGATACCACTCTCTATCCCAGTGAGTCTGCGATACTACATGAAGTTCATATTTCTCATCGCCCATCTTAAATGATATTCCTCCTCTACAATAATAATTTGAAACCTACAGAGAAAGTGACTCATAAAACAAAAACCCCTCGCTTGTCCTAGGGAGGGGCACCTCTTCGAACGATCTGCCCTAAATATCCTTATCTTCTTCCTCACCCTCATTGAAGATATTGGCTAGAACATCATCTACTAGGGTATCATCTCTCCCCTCTTCATCTTCCTCCTTGGACTTCTTCTTAGGAGGAATCTCCTCCGATTCTTCCTGACCAGTATCCTCCATCGAGAGAGCAAACTTCAAATCTGAGATTATGGAATTCTTCTCCTTGATCTCCGCCTCCTTCTTCTCCAGTTCCTCCCGCAAAGATTCTACCTCATCCTGTAACTCTTCTATGACCTCGGCTTGGGCTGGAGAGGGTTCTCCAGTATCTTGCATAGAAATGGAGAACTTCAAATCTGAGATTATCGTATCTTTATCCTTGATCTCCTCATCCTTCCCCTTGATCTCCTTATCCCTCTCTGCTAATTCCTCCCTCAACTGATCTATCTCTTTTTCCATCTCCTCAAGCCGATCATCTGAGACTTCCGCCTCTGCGGTCGCTATTTCTTCCCCGGTAGCCATCTCCAAAGCCTCTCTAAGATCAGCGATCTTCTCCGCCATCTCGGAGATGCTCGATCTCAGATCGGCTATCATAGAATCTTTTTCAGCGATTTCAGTATCCTTTCCCCTCAAGAGCCGAGCCACATCCTCAGGAATAGATGTAGAAACCTCTCCTTCTTCAGCCACGATCGGCTTGCTCTCCTCTTCCTCTTCTCTCTCCCCCCTGATTCTCCAAGGGATAAATACAACAAGTGCCCCTATCACCATCCATAATATAACCAATATGATATTTGTACTCCATAATTCCTGCCATAGCTGTGACATTTCTATCCCCCCTTCACAAGGCGAGCGAACTAAATTTTATATCTATTAAGCACAAAGGCTTTTACTCATAATACCACAAAGATAGAGTATTGTCAAGTGGTGTTTAGCATTAATTTCAAGGAGAACCAACAACAGAACCATACAGAAAAGCTAACAAAGTTACAACCTTTCCCACTTCAGCTAATTTATCAGGATCTATCCTATCAACAGTATCCTCGGGGGTATGTAAAACCCATTCATACCCGGAGTAGATGAACATAACGGCTGGGATTCCTGCTTGGAGAAAAGCACCATGATCGCTATCTCGCTGATCTCCTATGGAGTTCACTATAACGTGCAAAAGTTGAGCAACCTCCAGCGTAGTTGAGAATATATCTCGGGAGAGATACTCGTTAGTTACATCCAACATAGCGCTCTCCTCCCCTCCCACAGTATCCAATTGGATCATTCCGTAGGTATCTTTTAGAGGGATGATCGGATTCCGAACATAATAACTCGATCCTTTTAACCCCAACTCCTCCCCTGTCCAAGCCGCGAAGAGTATCGAAGTTCGCGGCTTG
>CAZSTA010000185.1:4332-7313 GCA_964609495.1 uncultured bacterium
CAATACCACCGCTACTCCAGAGGCATCATCACTCGCCCCATAGAAAATAGGGCCATCTGGATCCTTGCCTATATGGTCATAGTGGGCGGAGATTATGAGAACTCTATCCTTCAACTTGGGATCGGTCCCCGGAAGAAATCCCAAAACATTTCTGGCTGGAACATCGTCGGCGAAATCCAAATCTACGAGAAGATGAACTCTCTTGTTCAGAGCGAAAGCTATAGATTCCTTACTCCTGTCCGTCTTATCCTTTAAGGAACGATAAGTATATCCGCTACCTTCGAGAAGATCATCAGCTACTCCCTCGGTTATATACAGCATAGGGATAGTTTTGGCAGGTTTAGGGCCTATATAAACGCTCTTCATCCTAGTCGTACGCATAGAATATCGACTGGAGGGGGCTTCGCTTATGGTTAGCATCGCAATTGCCTCGTTATCTATAGCAGTTCTCAGTCTATCCGTGCTATCGGGACCACCAATTAGGCAAAGGACGATCTTACCCTTAACGTCGATATCCTGATAATCATCGCCATATCCATATCCTACATATACCACCTCCGCCGTTTCTTCTCCTGCTCCACTTGGCCCAAAGGTGGATTCTCGAAAATCAGAGCGAGGAATATATCTCTTCAACACCTCTTCTCCCTCCCCCACCATCTCCAGAACTAAAGGGGAACGAAGATAAACCGCCTCGGTTTTGAAGTTTTGGAAGTAGGTATCGTCATCTCCCTTAGGAAGCAATCCAATCTTGGCGAACTCACGAGCTATATATTCTGCTGCTAAGTCACACCCCTCCGTTCCCGTCATCCTTCCCTCAAATTCCTCTGAGGAGAGATAAACTATCCTATCCCAAGCCGCCTGACCATCGAACTTCTGGATATATTCGATGATCTCGTCAATTTGACTCTCCCTCGTTACCACTTGCGTGTGGACGGGAACACTACTCGTTAGGATTAAAAAGAGAAATACAGCCGATAATACTATCTTAAAATAATCTCTGTTAAGCATCACCGTTTATCACTCTCCTTAAATCGTTTTCAATCTTGCCCTTATACTATCCCCAAGAAAAAGCAAACTATAGGAGGCAAACATCGCTAGGTATATATCCAAAGGGATTCTGAATCTGGTGGAGGCCCAAAAGAGCATATACATAAGGGTGAAGGAGATAAAGAGAAAATATAGGAGAAGAATCCTCTTGAACTTTGCGTCTGCGAAGATGGTGGATAAGATCATCCCCAGGAGACTGAGGATAAGAAGAGGAGCATAGGATATCGAGTAAGTCAATCTTTTGAGGCGATCTGTGCCCGGATATATATTCCAACTCCAAAGCTTTATGAACTTCATACCCGCTAATTTCAGGAAGGTAGCGGGATTTTTATTGATGAATTCCACCCCCTTTTGGAAGAACCACCTATCCCTTTCCGCCTCGGAGAGATTTGATAGGTATCTATACTCCTCCCCAGTTATCAGCCCCATCCCTCCTATATTCTCCAAACTGCTCATCTGTCTCATAACCCTCTCCGTGAGACGATTATTGCCCAATAGGAAGTTATAACCCCCATTGGTGGCTATCGATACTATACGCCCTTGGACGAAGTAATTTCTGATCGTCCAGGGAAGTATAGTTAAGATCAGGAAGAGAACTATAACTCCAGCTATCTTAGTAACCTTCTTCCAATTCTTCCCTCCAAGATATATAAATATCCACAATATCCCAAAGGGAACGAAGGCTAAGATAGTCGGTCTGCACAAAGCGGCTAGCCCTAACAAGATCCCCGTTGCTATTTGATTATAGAGGGAAGGGGATTCGGGTATCTTAAGAAGGCATAATATACCGCCCGCGGTAAGGAGGGCGAAGAGAGAGGTTTCTATAATTCGAGTGTCATGGTATATCATATAAGGATAGCACGCTATTATCAATGAGGCTAAAAACCCCACCCTCTTAGAGAAGAGCTTTTTACCGATAAAATAGGTGAGTAGGCAGGTGGAAGCTCCTACCAGAGATTGAAATATCCCAACGGAAAGGTAACTTCTTCCGAAGAGACGATATACCAAGGCTAAAAAGAAGGGATAAGCAGGAGCTCGTAAGGAAGTGAAACGAGTGGGAGGAAGAACAAAAGAGCCAACATTGATAAAAGTGTATTTGTGATACCTTAGCATATTAGTAGCTAAAATATCATACGATAGATCTCCAGTTATGGCAGACAGCTTAATAGCTACAATAAGCCTTAAGAGAAACGCTATAAAGAAGATAAGCGATAGACAGAATCTCTCATCTTCCCATAAGCGAGAAATAGGCCTCGAATTAGAGCTTAGGTCGGAATAAGCCAAGATATCATCCTCTCTTTTGATATATTAAAGCTCCTGCCCACCTCTTCACTAATACAATTTGCTATCCTAATCGCCAGTTGATAATACGGACATAGATCTTAATCTCTCGATAATAGGAGGTAGAACCTCTATAACTCTATCTATATCCTCCTCGGTAGTATCCCTCCCTAAGGTCATCCTCAGAGAGCCATGAGCTATCTCAGGAGGTATCCCCATCGCTAGAAGAACATGAGAAGGCTCTAGGGAACCAGAGGTGCAAGCCGATCCACTGGAGGCGGCTATCCCCTCCATATCGAGACTTAAAAGTATCGATTCTCCCTCAACGAACTCTATACAGACATTCGCATTATTGGGAAGCCTTTGAGTAGGATGACCATTTAAACGAACCCTATCTATATTATCGATTATCCCTTTAATTAGTCTATCTCGAAGAGCAGTAGTCCGCTCGATCTCCCCCTCCATCTCGCCTTCAACTATCTCCACAGCCTTACCAAAGCCAACTATCCCAGGGACGTTTTCTGTACCAGCTCTCCTTTTTCTCTCATGCCCACCTCCGTGAATCAGAGGGGTCATCCTCGTTCCCCTTCTTATATACAAAGCACCCACACCCTTTGGCCCATATATCTTATGCGCCGACATCGAGAGAAGAT
>CAZSTA010000186.1:0-7219 GCA_964609495.1 uncultured bacterium
GGGGATAGGGGGAGGGTGATTTAAGGGAAGTTCAATTTCCCAGCACGGAGTTTTATATGCTTCCTTCTATTGAATAAAAGTTGATTTCCTAAGTAAAACCTGCTATAATATAACCAGATCTAAGACACCTTCTCTAAGAAGGAGGACCTCCCTAGTTCCAATTATATTCGGTTAGGGAAGAGTTGTCAAGGGGTATTTTCCTAGAGGAGGCATATAAATATCGTGCTGGGAGTAGATTAAGCAGATTCAAAAAAGTTTCTGGCTGTTTTATCTGATCCATAATTCGGATATACCAAGAATGATATTTTATTAAAGGGAGGTGCATAAAAGAATGAAATTACTGAAAGTAACTATACTAATACTAGCTATGGTATTAATGGTAATTGGATGTGGTAGTCCAAGTGTTAAGGGAGAAGATAATGATGACTCAATTCCCCCAGAGACCGAAATCACAGGAGGACCCACTGGGACTATTAAAACTAATAGAGCCACCTTTACTTGGGAAGGAACTGATAACGAAGATGATCCTTCCGATCTCGAGTTTTCCTATGAACTAAGTAAGGGAGGACAATCCCATGCTCAGTGGTCAAACTGGACTTCGGATACTAGCAAGGAATTTAGGGGTTTAACAAGCGGTCAATATACCTTTAAGGTGAAGGCAAAGGATAGCGCAGGAAATGAAGATCCAACTCCAGCTACCCGAACCTTTAAGGTCGATTATGAAGGCCCGACGACTGGCCTAACGAACCTCTTCTTCCTTCATCACTCTACTGGGGAGGCGATAATAGATGAAGGGAATATGCGCGGTTACTTCGACAATTACAACAACACTCACGGGACCGACTACGAATTCTGGGATCATGGTTATAATGATGATGGATTGCGCGATCCAGATGGAGATGTAGTTGGCTGTTACAACATTCCCGATGACAATACAGACCCAGATGGACTCTACTACCTCTGGACTTCGTCAAAGACAGATGCTGTCAACTGTCGTAATCAAATTATGAGCAACCATGAGGTTATCGCCTTCAAGTCGTGTTTCCCTGCCTCTGACATCCCTGACGAACAAGAGTTAAACCAGCGAAAGACTTGGTATTTAGCAATGCGCAACTACTTCGATCAACATCCCGAAAGGCTATTTGTAGTAATGTCCACGCCACCGCTTCACCGTCTCGCGACTGACAAGACTGCGGCAAAGAACGCTCGACGATTCGCCAATTGGTTGAAGAGTAGCGAATATCTGAGTGGGCATCCCAATGTCGTCTGCTTCGACTTATTCAACGAACTGGCGAAGGCGGACGATGGCTCATCAACAGCTAACATGCTAAAGTATGAGTATGAACAAGATCACTCAGACTCCGATTCTCATCCCAACACCCTGGCTAACCA
The DNA here is from genome assembly GCA_964609495.1 of uncultured bacterium. Classification (GTDB taxonomy): domain Bacteria; phylum CAZSTA01; class CAZSTA01; order CAZSTA01; family CAZSTA01; genus CAZSTA01. The sequence goes on from CAZSTA010000186.1 coordinate 1,393, forward strand.
GACTGTTGGACCCGTCTTCGCCCAGTTTCTGATAGATGCTGCGGCGAACTACTAAAGCCAAAGCGAGTTTATTTATAGCTCTAGCTGTGTCTATTTTGCTGTTTACGGGAGTTTCAGTGCAAGGAAGTGAGATGTCAGCAGAAGAAATCAAAGCCACTATCCGTAGGGTCTTTGACGAAGCCTGGAATAAGTGTTGCCCGGTTGACCTTTGAGGGTACACAGACAGGGCAACCGCCGACCGGCATGACGCCCGCTGGCAAACATGTGATATTCGCGTTATGCTTCATAAGTCATTGGATGGATGGCAAAATCGTCGAAGAGTGGTCCTATCTGGATCATCTAGGCTTATTGCAACAACTCGGCTTTAAGCTTGCCCCTCCGTCAGAGGAGGGAGAGGATTAATCCCTATAACCCACCTTGCTGGTTGCAATCTATCCTCAAAATGGGGTTGCCGACTTCGGCAACCCCGAGTTATATGAGATTAACCTATTTCCAGCACGATTTTACCTGTTTGTTACTTTAAAAACTTCCTTGACAATTCCCCCTATATCTGCTAGAATAATAATGGAGATTATCAGCAGATCAAGGTCAATAGAGTGATTGGATGTATGAATTGCCTCATTAAGATTTATAATCGGATATGGGGCAATCTGTATCTAAAGTGCTTAGAATCACTGATCTATCCTTGGCTAGCCAGATATAAAATTTATAGGGAGGTATATAATTGATGATAGACGAGCTAAAGATATTCACCGGAAATTCCAACCCCGCTCTGGCAAAGGAGATATGTGACTATCTCCATACACCCTTAGGCGAGGCTGAAGTATTCCAATTTTCCAACGAGAATATCTTCGTCAAGATCGATGAAAGTGTTCGAGGAGATGATGTATTTATAATTCAGCCGACTTGTTCTCCTGTGAACCAAAGTATTATGGAACTATTAATTATGATCGACGCTTTGAAGAGAGCCTCGGCAAGGCGCATTACCGCGGTGATCCCATACTACCCCTATGCTCGTAGCGATAAGAAGGATCAACCTCGTATCGCTATCACCGCCAAATTAATGGCGGATCTCATCACTGTCGCTGGCACTCATCGAGTTCTAACTATGGATCTCCATGCTGATCAGATACAAGGTTTCTTCAATATCCCTGTAGATCATTTGGAAGCCGCTCCTCTTCTAAGCGAGTACTTCTCTAAGAATAACATAAAAGATCCAGTAGTAGTATCCCCAGACACAGGCGGGGTAAAGAGAGCACGTAAATTCGCCTCTAGATTGAATGCTCCTCTGGCTATAATAGATAAAAGAAGGGTATGCAATAATGAATCTGCGGAGGTGATGAATGTCATCGGAGAGGTCAAAGGGATGGATGCCATTATCTTCGACGAGGAGATAATGAGTGCGGGGACAGTTGCCGAGGCCGCAGAGGCTCTCAAGAGGGAAGGAGCGAAGGATATATATGCCGCTTGCACCCATCCGGTATTCTCAGGTCCAGCGATCGATCGAGTAAAGGAATCTCCATTGGTCGAGGTTATAGTGACTAATACGATTCCCCTGCCAGAGGAAAAACGGTTGGATAAGATCAAGGTGATCTCCGTAGCTGGTCTCTTCGGTGAAGCGATAAGGCAGATCCATCAAGAAGGATCGATAAGTACTATCTTCACCTAATATCAACCTCCTAGAGTTGAATATTATAATATATGATTACTTGAGCTCAGCGGTCAAGCCACTGGGCTGTTATTTTTAATTATGCTCTGTTCTAGCTATAATCTCATCCTGCAAAGCCGGGTCTAAACTTGTGTAATATGCGCTATAACCCGCCACCCTCACGATCAGGTTTCTATAAGCTTCGGGATTCCTCTTAGCTTCCAGAAGCGTGTTCTTATCGATCACATTGATCTGAACCTCGAATCCCTTCAGATAGAGATAGGTCTTGATAAGATCGGATAACCTTTTAATTCCATCATCGGCGGAGAAGATCGAGGGACTGAATTTGAGATTAAGAACCAATCCCCCCAAAGCTGGGATATGATCGAATTTCGTTGCCGACTTTATCACCGCGGTGGGACCATTTCTATCTCTGCCCTGCACTGGACCAATAGAATCGGCTAGGACCTCTCGCGCCCTTCTACCATCGAGAGTCGCAGAAGTCAATCTCCCTAATACTGAGTGCATAATCCAACATAAGAATCCTGCTCGATACTTTCCTCCTCGGGCATCAGTGTATCTCTCCACCTCAGAATAGAAATGATGGGCTATTCCCTTGGCGATCTCATCGACCTCATCTATATCGTTTCCATACTTCGGCAATCTATTTATCAGGAATTGGCGAAAGGATTCAAAGCCCTCAAAATTTTTAGCGAGTATATCCTTCAACTCGGAGAGCGACTTAGACCTTTCCTCAAAGACTAATTTCTTGATCGCGATGAGCGAATCGGCAGAATTAGGCATCCCCACTCCCTCAGGCTCGGTGAAGTTGTATTTAGCACCACCAGCAGTAATATCCTTCCCCTTCTCGAGGCAATCATCTATTAGGCAGGAGAGGAAAGGATAAGGGGAGCACTCCATCCATAACCTTTGATGGAGATTAACGGTTTGAACGTTGAGCTTGACTGCATACGCTATCTGCTTCTTATAAGCTTCCCAAAGCTCCTCGAAGGATTGAAAATCCTCGGCCTTGCCAGTTGAGATCCCCGCTCTCTTGCCAGTTAGAGGATCAACTCCATCGTTCAGGGCTAACTCCAAGCACTTAGCAAAATTTATATAACCGCTAGCTACCCAGGGGTTAGTCTTACCGATAACGGATATCTCAACACAGGAGCCGGGGACATAATAGCAAGCATTCTCCGAACTTGCGCCAGAGCGCAATAGACTGGGGACGATCACCTCATCGTTGAAGATAGCGGGGAATCCGATACCGGTCTTTATAACTTGGCAAGCTCTTGTCATAAACTCCTCTGATATCTTAGAATGCCAACTCATCGCTAAGGCAGGATGAATCAATCTCAATTTTTCACAAGCATCCAAGCACATAAAAGACAGCGCATTAGTGCTATCCGACCCATCGGGATTTTGACCTCCGATCATCAGCACCTGGGGAGTTCCTATGGGATCGAATTCGTTGAACTTGATCAAGAAAGCCTCGAGTAGCTCTTGAGCTTCCTCCTGAGTTATAATCCCCTTCTCTATATCGGACTTATAGAAGGGATAGGCGAATCGATCGACTCGACCTGGACAGAAGCAAGCATGACCCTCTCCGTTCTCCATCGCCACCAGGAGATGCAAGAACCAAGCTGCCTGCAACGCCTCTTGAAAAGTTCGCGCTGGATAGGCTGGAGTCCGTTCGCAAACCTCAGCGATTCGCTCTAATTCCCTCTTTCTTCGAGGATCATTCTCCCTCTCAGCGGATCTCCTAGCCTCCTCAACGTAACGTTCGGCAAAATGACAACCAGCTTTCAGAGTTATCAACGCGGCTCGATAGAAATCGACCTTTTCTTGATCACCAGAATCGGTCAAATCTAAATTTTTTAGCTTATTCTCCACCTCCTCGCTTATCCTTACTAATCCTAACTCTAGGACCTTCTCGTTATTCAAGGACATATGCCCTGTCATTCCCCCTGCGGAATAGAGACCTACTTCCTGAGCAACTTTCTCCTCAGCGCTCAAGAGCTTCTGAGCTTTATCATAGATCGTTCTCCCCTGCCAATAAGCCTCGGCTTCTCCGATCTTCTCCTGTTCCTCAGCACTTGGCTCCCGCTTAGGATGACGACCAACGATCAACTCCTCATCTCCGATCTCGATGGTTATCCCCTCTAATAGCTTAGCGAAAGCCTTAGCTTGTCTGATGATGATCGGATCTCGTTCCGTCTCTCGATACGATTCTGTCCACAGAAGTTGCCGATCAACAAAGACTCCTTTTACCTGAAGAACCTCTTCTTTCAACCTCTCTATCCTAGCAGTCATTATCCTCGCCTCCGATCATCTCCCAATATGATATCCTTCAACTCTGACACATTATCTATCATAAAATCAGGGCTTTCCTTAGCTAACCTCTCTCTCGAATCATATCCATAAGTAACTACCAAGGTCAATATCGAGGCGGCTTTACCCGCTCTTATATCGTGAATGCTATCTCCCACAAGCATAGCTTGATCTACCCTCACTCTCATTCTACCTAAAGCCAGATATATCATCTCAGGATCGGGCTTGCTATTCTTTACATCCTCAGGCCCGATCACCGCCTGAAAACGCTTTCTCACTCCCAATCCCTCTAGGATACGATTCGAGAACTTAGCCAGCTTATTTGATACCACCCCCATCCTGACCCCAGCTTGGGCTAAAGCCTCTATAGTATCCCTGACTCCGGGGTAGAAATGAGTTCTATCTAAGCAATGTTCAAAATATATCTCGTTGAAGAGATGGAAGCACTCCTCAACTCGATCCTTCTCCCCCTCTGGAAGCAAGGGTCCGATCATCTCCCTTGGGCCAGGTCCGATATTCCTCAATATCTCCTCCTCCGAATGTTCGGACAATCCCATTCGAGAAAAGGCTTCGTTTAAGGCAAAGGCGATATCGAATCTAGAATCGACCAGCGTCCCATCCATATCGAAGATAACAGCTTTTAATTTACCCCTGAATTCATATCCTTGAATAAGATGACCTCCTCTCAAATTCACCTTCTCCTATCTACTAGATCGAGCACCCATCCTACATTGGACCTCTGCCTTATTATCCTAAATTCGCCCTTAAGTTTTAAGCCCAGCACCTCAGCTTCGGCGATTATATCATCCTTCATCTTATCGGAGATGAAAAGCACGATCCTCCCTCCCGGCTTTAAGACGCGGAGAAACTCGGGTAATTGCCTTAACATAGCCCCCTTGAATTTGGGATGAAAAGGGGGTTCAGTTATAATTCTATCGATAACCCCCCTTCGCAAAGGCAGACATTCAGCATCAAGAGCGATGAAGTTGTGATCGGATAGCTCATCTAGCCCAAAGCGGAGATATAATTTTCTATCTCCAGCGATGATCCTCAAACCACGCTGACGACACTCCATTACGATTCCTCCCAGACCAGCGAAGGGGTCTAAGATCACATCTTGCGATTCTGGCTGAGCGATATTCACCATAAATTTAGCATCCAGAGGAGATAAACCCCTTCGGTATCTATATCCTTTAAGCCTGACTACCCTCCCGTTCCTCTCCAGAGGAAAACTTCGAAGATGAGGAGAAGCGGCTAATCTTTTCCCTTCATCTTGTCTGTATATCTCCTCATAATAGACTTTACGATCTTTATATCTCACCCAACCGATACGCCAGCGTCCTCGCCACTCGTAATTCAATTCCTCGCCCTCATAGGGAAATTCCTCCCTACTGAGTATCCCCTCGGTATAACCCAATTTCTCCGCTCTCTTAACCACATCGGAAGGAGGATCATCAAGCTTGACGATAAACCAATGTCTCCCTCTCTTCTCCCGAATTTTCTCCGTATCGGGGAATACGGCTAAAAACTCGGCTTTAGCCACTTTATATTCGATTCCGCATCCTCCCCGACTTGTCCTGAAATATACTAAGTATTGATTCATTTCGATCTTTATACCACAAATTAAGCGATCTGAAAATCAGGTTCTACTTAACTAGCGGGCTACATAATATTATAACTAATTTCGTCGAGATTGACAAGGATTAAATAAATCCTGGGAAGCATGTAAAATCTGGGATCTAAGATCTAATTTACTTTGTATTACACCCTCCTCCCATCTTGGTTTTTGAACTTACAATCGGGGGTATCATATTCTTCGTTAGGGAGTTAAAGACTAATTCCCCC
>CAZSTA010000187.1:0-7151 GCA_964609495.1 uncultured bacterium
ATATCTATCTCCATATAAAATAGCTTCTCTATCTTACCTCTTCAACCACCTGAATAGATATTTAGCTGTCTAGTAGTATACCAAAAATATTGTCTATTGTCAAGTGTTATCTGATTTTACGATGCATATAAAATTAGGGACTTGGAAAACATTATATATTATCCCTGGTTCTTCTTTTTAAAGGAGAGGGGAGTTTGGAATGCACATGAAGAGAGACAATCACCCCTCTTCTCTGAAAAGTGGTAATTAAAGGAAATTAGATATCAGGTCCCCGATTTTATATGCTTCCCTGATTTTAGTTACCATAAACCCGTTATATGACCTTTAAAGCAGAGTCCGATAGCGACTAGGTAAAATAAGGATGAGCTTATAAAAAAATATCTACTTTTTATACAGAGAAGAGGAAATCGGAGTCAAGTAGGACTTGGTAAATATAGTTTAATATGATATAATGAAGACAAAAAACTGGAGGAATTCAAATGAAGAGCGATATAGAGATATGGCTAGAAGAAGAGAGCGAAAAGGTCTTAAAGGAGGTAGGAATTAAAAAAGATCAAATTATACTGGATTTCGGCTGTGGTTCAGGTTACTATACGATTCCTGCGGCAAAAATAGTTGGTGATGGGGGCAAGGTATATGCACTGGATAAGAGCAGAGCTTCCTTACGTGAAGTAATGCGAAGGGCAAAATCGCAGAAACTTAAAAATATACGGATAATAGAGACATCGGGAGAATTGAAAATTCCTTTGGAGGATGAATCTGTAGATGTCATATTACTTTATGATGTTATACATTCCTATTATTTTTCCTCAACTGAGAGAAGAGAATTACTAAACGAAATTTATAGGGTTTCAAAGCCTAATGCTTTAATCTCGGTTTATCCCAAACATATAGTTCAAGAGGATCTTAGAGATGAAATAGAGAGAGCGAATTTTCACTTTGAAAGAAAGATTCTTGAAAGGTTGCTTCTTCATCAAGGTAGTCTTAACCAAGACTATTTGTTAAACTTCCGAAAGGAATGAGCGACATCGGTAAAATTACTTGGTGGCTGTATTGCTAACATAATAAGCACTGGAAAGCTTGACAAAAAGAGTGCTTTCTGATATAATCCAATAATCAATGATCCAAAGTCTGTAGGAAAATTCTTCGGTATATTTTCCGATTTGGTTAGTAAGGGATAAATATAACCAAGATCTGAAAAATATTGATTTTGTAGATCTCTACTTCATAGGTTAGGGAGGGTCCGCAAATGAAAGTGTTAGTCTCAAATGTAGGTAGCACCTCTTTTAAATATCAACTGTTCGATATGACCGATGAAGCGGTTCTGGCTAAAGGGAAGATAGAGAGAGTAGGGAGTCCCAAGTCCTTTTTAACTCATCTTCCTACCGGCAAAGAGTCACTGAAGAGCGAGGTGGATAGCCCTGATCATAATGCCAGCATCAAGATAGCCCTCGATATGTTGCTCGATTCAAAATATGGCGTTATTAAGGATCTATCTGAGATCTCAGCGGTGGGATTTAAGACCGTCCATGCGGGTAAGATAAGTGGCTCAGTCCTCATCACCGAGGAAGTTATGAAAGCGATGGAGGAATTCACAGACCTAGTTCCACTTCACAACCCACCCTATATGAACGCCATCAGAGTCTTTCAGAAGACGACTCCGGGGATACCACTAGTAGGAGTCTTCGAGACCGCTTTTCATCAGGAATTGCCCCCCTATGCTTACACCTACAGCATCCCCTACGAGTGGTATGAGAAGCATGGCATTAAAAGATGTGGATTTCATGGCGCTTCTCATCGCTACATCTCCGAGGTGACCCCTGAGATATTAGGAAAGCCGAAAGAGGAGCTGAGGATAATCTCCTGCCATATGGGAGGGAGTTCCTCGCTTTGTGCTATCAAGGGCGGTAAATCAGTGGATACCAGCATGGGATTCTCCGCTCAAACTGGAGTGCCGATGGCAACTCGTAATGGTGATATAGATCCCTTCATCATACCCTTCATTATGGACAAGGAGGGATTAACCACCGATGAGGTGAGGAATATATTAGTCAGGGAGAGCGGATTAGCAGGGATATCAGGGGTGGGTGGAGATATGAGGGATATCCAAGAGGCGGCTGCTGAAGGTAATGAGAGGGCCGCTTTAGCCCTAGATGTATTCTGCTATGAAGTTAAAAAATATATAGGCGCCTATACGGTCGCTATGGGCGGGGTCGACGCGATAGTCTTTACGGCGGGTATTGGAGAGAATGAGACGGCTGTCAGAGCTAAGATCTGTGATGGATTAGAGGCTATAGGAGCCAAGCTCGATCCTGCGAAAAATACTAGACCAGTCAAAGGTTATTTCATCTCTACCGATGATTCCAAAGTGAAACTTATGGTTGTGCCTACTAATGAGGAGATAATCGTGGCGAGAGAGACGGTAAAGGTCGTGAATCAGATTAAGGGAAGTTAAAGGATTGTCAATCCCACAACTAAAGATCGTGAATAGGGATTATATAGAGTTCAACAGCGATATATTGCTCAGAAGGGAGAGTGTACCTTTGCTCTCCCAAATTGACACCGCTATCTTTGATGTCGATGGTGTTCTTATGGAGGTCACCATATCTTTGCGAGAGGCAGTCTCCGCTACAGTCCAATTCTTCTTCGCCAATATTATGAACTTCACCGGAGATGAACTACTCGTTAGGACAGAGGAGATACCCGCTTTTAAACTGGCTGGAGGCTTTAATAATGATATGTATATCGTCCAAGCAGCCACTTTATTATATCTCTATAAATCGGTTAAATATGAGACGATAAATATGAACGAGTTGCGAGCAAGAGAGCCATCGCTTGGAGAGTGTATAAAATTTATCGAGGCTGAGGGAAGGGGATTAGCTGCAGCTAGAAAAGCTATCTTCGATAGATGTTCAATTGAGGAGAGAGAGAGGATAGATGAATATTGGAAGCTAGAGCTTTTAAAAAAGCTATTCTATGAGCATTACCTAGGTAAGGATAAGTTTGAGTGTTGTATGAAGGAAAAAGCGGAATATATAAAAGGTAGGGGATTTATGGATAAGGAAACGATTCTCCTAGATCCTAGTGTCCCGAAGAGACTCAGAGCAAAAGGGATAGATAAGTTCGGAATCATCACCGGAAGGCTGAGATGTGAGTTTGAACTCGCCGCAGAGAAGATACCTTTTCTAAGAACTATCCCTCCCGATTATGCTATAACCGAGGATATGAATTTGCACAAGCCCAAACCCGATTCTCTGTTTATTCTGGTGGATAAATTGGGAAGCAAAAAAGGGGGAGTATATGTCGGTGATACACTGGACGATCTATTGTTGGTCAAGAATTTCCAGAAGGAGAGATCTGCTGATCAACCCTTCTTCTTATCAGCCTTAGTCCTCTCTGGTCAAGGGGGAAGAGATTCGGGAGATTTCTTTCGGAAGAAGGGAGCAGATCTGATTATGGAAAATGTCAATAAACTAGCTGAGGTTTTAGAGGATAAGAGATAGAAATTAACTGCTTTACTCTCTTGAAGAATCATCCCCAGAATGCCGAACTAAGATGCTAAGAGGATGTGATCATCATCGATGCGGAGAAGATAGGTGAATACGAAGCGTTCGTCAAAGAACATTCTCGCTTTAACTTTGCTTGCTGTCTGGCAGATTCTATAGGCTTTCCCTTAGGTATAAGTTTCATCTCGATAATGACGATTATGCCCCTGTTTGTGAAGCAGTTGACCGATTCCAACCTCGCTATCGGCTTGATCCCCGCGATCAACAGCTTGGGAATGTTACTGCCCCAACTTTTGATAGCTAACTATATAGAGCGACTGCCGATAAAACGAATGTATGTATTCTGGGTAGCCATATCGGAGCGATTAGCTCTACTTATAATAGCCCTCTTCGCGATATGGTTTGGCAAATCCAATCCTCAACTGCTATTACTTCTATATTTCGTGTGTTGGGGATGGCATTCTCTAAGCATGGGATTCAACTTTCCCGCTTACTACGGGCTTATAAGTAAGGTGATCCCAGTAAACCGAAGAGGTAAGCTGTATGGAGTAGGAGGAGCTGTAGGAGGTTTGCTGGGTTTATTAGGGGCTGGAATCTCCCAATATCTACTCAATGGTTGGGGATTCCCTTGGGGATTCGCTTATTGCTTCATAATAGCCACTATCATACTAACTATAAGTGTAGCCCCTCTAGCGGTAGTTAGAGAGCCTGTCTATCCCAAACAGAAACCCAGGAAAACTTTAGGAGAATACTTCAAATCTCTACCAGGTATTCTAAAAACCGATTATAACTTCAGTCGTTATATAATAAGTCAAGTAATTTTCTACTTCAGCATTATGGCTCCTGCCTTCTATACGGTCTACGCGATCAATAAGTTTGGGGTAAGCACTGGAGGAGTAGCGATCTTCACGGCGATAATTATGGGGACTAATACCATAGCCCATCCTATCTGGGGATATCTAGCGGATAGGAGGGGATATAAATTAGTGCTAAGTCTATCGTTGATCTTTATGATAATAGCTCCCCTATGGGCCTTATTAGCTCCTTCCCTTATTCTGTTTTACCTCGTCTTTGTTCTAAACAGCATAGCAATTACGGGCTATGGGATATCGAACTTCAATATCATCTTAGAGTTCTCCCCGCCTGATAATGTCCCCACCTATATGGCTCTGAGTTCCACCATCTGTTCTCCCTTTAAATCATTAACTCCAATATTGGGAGGGATAATAGCGGATAAGATGGGTTACAGTCTAGTCTTTATAATAGCAACAATAGCCGCCTCGCTAAGCTTCATAGTGCTTTCTCAAGTAGAGGAGCCTCGCTTGAAGCAGGTAGTAAGAGAAATAAGCTGATGCTAGTTGACAGTAGATATCTGGCTTTTCAAATTTTGCTTTATATTAGGAGCGATATAAATGAAAGCGCCTCTTTATCAGGGAGAGTTGGCAGATTTCGCTAGGGAAAGGGATTGGGAAACAACTGGGCGGAGAATCAAACTTGATATTATCCTAGAGAATCTGGGGGATTGTGATCGCTTTCTGGATATAGGTTGTGGTTCAGGGTCAATCTTACATCCTATCTCCCAGAGGATATCGAAAACTTTCGGCCTCGATGAAAGCCTAGATCGATTGCTCGATGCCAAGGACAACTGTCCAAATTCAGGGCTAAGCGTAGCAAAAGCTGATAAATTGCCCTTTCTTGATAAGACTTTCGATATAGTTTTGACCTCGCAGATGCTACACGAGGTGAAGCTATTTGGCTCTCCCTCCGATCTGATATCGACTCTGTTTGAGATCAGGAGAGTCTTGAAACTGAGAGGTAGATATTTTCTTCTGGATCATTTAGATCCGGGTGAGGGAGAAGTCGAGATAAAGATAGCTAAAACTACTATTCCATTACTAGAGGAATTTTGTGATAAATTCGAATATCGTCCCCTTCATCTACGATGGCTAGACTCCGATACTCTGCTCATCTCCCGTCGAGACTTGCAGGATTTCGTAACCAAGACTTGGTCGCTAAATAGCCCTATGGAGAAGATAGAGATGACCGAAACCCATACTACTTTCTCCGAGGAGGAGCTAAGAGAGCTTATTAAAGAGACTGATCTCGTGTGGGAGGACTTTATCGCCTTCCATTCAATTGAGATTAACTTAAATTCTCACCATATAACTTTACTAGAGGAGAGTCCTTGGAATAGAAAATTCCTGCTCATCGCTTCCCGACCGATTTAGTCTATCGAAGGAGGAAGACAAATTGAGTGATAAAGAGCTATCAATTAACGAGGCTCAAGATATAGTTGAACACTTTTTGAAGGAGAGAGGCTGGTTTCCCGAAAGATGTGAAGATCGCTACTACACCCTAGCTCATACGATGGAGGAGTTGGGCGAGCTTGCAAGATGCATAACTCATTTGGAGAGTGTAAGAGGGAAGGTTATGGCAGTTAAACAGGGCGATGTATTGGGCAAAAGAGAGCTTGAGGTGGAGATAGGTGATGTGCTATATCACATCTTCAAGATAGCTAGTGCTTATGGGATAAGAGTTGAGGAGGCATTTCTAAAATCGATGGAGAAGAATAGAGAGAAATTCCCCCTCAATAAATATGAGAAATTTGGATTAGAAATGGATAAGGAGAGGGATCTCTGAGGAGTGATAAGTATAGAATTATTCTTTCGGTAAATCTGGTTAAATTCATAGTTAAGGAGTGATTATTATGAAGATAGCTTTTAGCACTCTGGGATGTCCTAAGTGGACTTTGGAGGAGATTCTGGGGAGAGCGAAGGAATATGGATATGAGGGGATAGAGTTGAGAGGGCTAGAGGGAGTGTTCCTATTACCAGAATACCCTAGATTTCAGGGAGCTGAGTTCTACAAGACAAAGAAGCTGATAGATGAATCTGGGATCGAGATCGCTTGCGTTTCCGCCTCGGCCTCCTTTGCCACCAACGATCCCGAAGAATGGGAAAAGAATAGAGAAGAAGCTAAAGCTTATATAGAGTTGGCGGAGAGGTTGGGCTCTAAGTTAGTCCGAGTCTTTGGGGGAAGAGTTCCAGAAGGAGTTGCGTGGGATGATTGTATAAGCTATATGGCTGACCGCCTTAACGAAGTCGGAGATTTCGCCAAAGAGCATAACGTAACAATAGTGCTGGAGACTCATGATAACTTCATCTTAGGTAAAAGCATAGCCGAGGTTATGAAGGGAGTAACGAGCGAGGGAGTGGGAGTGCTATGGGATGTTCATCATCCCTATAAGCTTGGAGGAGAACCGCTAGAGGAGACGATGAATTATCTGAAGGAGTATGTCAAGCACACTCACGTTAAGGATTCGAAGGGTAAAGGTGAGAATCCAGAACTTGTTCTATTAGGTGAAGGAGATGTTCCCTTACAGGAGATAGTCAACCTTCTGAAGGAGAATGGATATGACGGATATCTCTCCTTAGAGTGGGAGAAGGCTTGGCATCCCGAGATAGCTGAGCCAGAGGTAGCTTTTCCCCAAGCCGCGAAGAAGTTAAGAGAGTATATCGCTGGAAAATAAAGGGTAGAAATTGGAGAAAGTTTCAGGGAGAATTATTTAAACCACCCTTCCTTTTGGTTTTTGCTGAATTAATAAGGCTATCGAAGAATCTTGTTAATTATCACCCTCCCCCTAAC
>CAZSTA010000188.1:0-7138 GCA_964609495.1 uncultured bacterium
AGTGCTATATGGAGAGGATTAATATCTTCCCGCTCTTTTAAGATCTCAGCAACCATACTTTTGATTTCTCCTTTCTAAAATTGCTTAAAGATAATTTCGTCCCCCAAAATTTATCCGACAAATTTCTGGAGCGAGTTTCAATCCAATTACTTATCTGCTCTACATTTTAACATACAAAGTGAGGAAAATCAAGGGCTTCGACTTTCTCACTCCGAAAAAAAAGTTGACAGTTTGTCGAAATTATGATATAAATTAAGAAAATGAGGTCGAGGGAAATCAAGTTCGTTCTCCCTATAATCGAAGTATAGTAGCAATGAGGAGGGTTGGGGAATGACGAACGGACTGAGCAAGGTGGTTTAAAGAAAGAGTGATAGTTAACCTCGGTAAGATGGCTTATCGAGGTTTTCCATTTATACTTAGCGGTTAAGAGAGATCATCGGATTTGTGTAAACAGCCTTAGGATATCCTGATGAGGGTGAGTTGTTAATCGTTAAGGTAAAGGGGGTTGGTATTATGCAATTAACGGTGCATGGTAAGAATATGGAGGTAACAGATGCTCTGCGTAAATACGCGGAGAAAAAGATCGGGAAAGTTAAGAGGTACTTCGATGATATAATTGAAGTCCAAGTGGTTTTGAGTCTTCAAGATAATAAAAGCACTGGTAATAAACAGGTTGCAGAAGCGACTATCTTCGCCGAAGGCGCTGTTATCCGAGGTGAGGAGGCTACAAGCGATATGTATGCCTCGATAGACAGCGTGGCGGAGAAAGTGGAGAGACAGATTAAGAAACATAAGGAGAGACTCAAGGAGAGGTGGAAGAGGGGCAGAAAATCTCTAGGGAATCCTACCGTTGAGATGATAGAGGAGGTAGAGGAAGAAGAGGAGGAGCCTAGAATAGTTAAGACTAAGCGATTTCCTGTAAAGCCTATGCCTGCCGAGGAGGCGGTTCTCCAGATGGAGATGTTGGGGCATGATTTCTATGTATTCCGTAATGCTGAAACGGAGGAGATAAATATCGTATATAAGAGAAGAGATGGGAATTATGGCTTGATCGAGCCAACACTTTAATTATAAAGGAAAATTGGAGAGCGGGAATTAGAAGCTGAGGAACAGCTTAAACAATAGAAATAGAGATAATTCCACTAGAGGACTTGAAATAAATGCTTAGTTTCTATTTTCAGCTTTCCATTTTCCATACTAAGAGGTGTCCTTATGTTCGATTTTTTAAAGAAGGTTTTCGATTCGAATGAGCGAGAGGTAAATAAGCTGCGCGGGATAGTTGAGGAGATAAACGCGCTAGAGCCAGAGATGGAAAGCCTCACGGATGAGCAACTCAGAGCTAAGACCGATGAATTTAAGCAACGTCTCAGGCAAGGTGAAACCCTCGATGATCTGCTAGTAGAAGCCTATGCTGTGGTCAGAGAAGCCGCTAAGCGAAATATAGGTGAACGTCCCTTCGATGTTCAGCTTATGGGCGCTATAGTGCTGCATCAGGGTCGAATAGCGGAGATGGTTACGGGAGAAGGTAAAACCTTAGCCGCTACTATGCCCCTCTATCTCAATGCTCTCCTGGAAAAGGGTGTTCATTTGGTTACGGTGAATGATTTTCTAGCGCGTCGTGATGCCAAGTGGATGGGTCCCATCTATCTAGCTTTGGGTTTAACGGTGGGAGCGCTTCAGCATGAAAGAGCTTACGAGCTTATTAAGACCGAGAAGGGATATGAACTTCAAGATATTTCCCGACGACAAGCTTATCAATGCGATATAACTTATGGAACTAACAACGAGTTTGGCTTTGATTACTTGAGGGATAATATGGCGATCTCCGAGGAAGAGCTAGTGCAGAGAGGCCATTATTATACGATTGTTGATGAGGTAGATAGTATCTTGATCGATGAGGCGCGCACCCCTCTGATCATCTCAGGAGTGGTCGATAGGGCGGCTGATGATCATAAATATGATGAAGTCAAACCCTTAGTTCTTCGCCTGGTGAATGGGCAAAGGATTTTTATAAACCGCATTCTTAAAGAAGCAGACGAACTCTTGAAGAATAAAGATACCTATTACGAAGGGGGAATTAAACTCCTTCAGTCCAAGATTGGAGCTCCTAAGAATAAGAGATTAAAGAAATTTCTCGAGGATCCAGAATATGTTAAACTCACGGAGAGAGTAGAATTAGATTTTTTAAGGGATAAGAGGATGCCCGAGTTAGAGGAGGAGCTACTCTATGCCATAGATGAGAGGTCCAATATCATAAAGACCACGGATAAAGGACGAGATTCGATGTCTCCTCAGGATAGGAATTACTTTGTGATCCCTGATATAGACGATGAGCTCTATAATATAGATAATGACAAGAGTTTAAGTGAGGAGGAAAAGGAACAGCATCGGGAGGCGGTAATAAGGGAATATGAGGAGAAGAACGATCGAATTCATAGCATATCTCAACTGCTAAAAGCCTATTCGCTATTCGAGAAGGATGTCGATTATGTTGTGAACGATAATAAGGTCATAATCGTCGATGAGTTCACCGGAAGGCTGATGCCCGGAAGACGCTATAGCGACGGTCTTCATCAAGCTCTGGAGGCTAAAGAGGGAGTCAGGATCGAGAAGGAGACTCAGACGCTGGCGACCATAACCTTACAAAACTACTTCCGTCTCTATGATAAATTAGCAGGGATGACGGGAACAGCCAAGACCGAGGAGGGAGAGTTCGAGGAGCTATATAAGATGGATGTGGTGGTAATTCCCACTAATAAGCCCTTGATTAGAAAGAATTATCCTGATGTCATCTATAAGACGGAGAAGGAGAAATTTAAGGCTATAGTGCGCGAGATCAAGGAGCTCCATGCGGTGGGGAGACCAGTCTTGATAGGAACAATATCTATCGAGAAATCAGAGCTTCTGAGTCGGCTTTTAGGAAAGGGTATCCCTCATGAGGTGCTAAATGCTAAGTATCATGAGAAGGAGGCGGAGATCACAGCTAAAGCTGGGCAAAAAGGAGTGGTCACGATAGCGACCAATATGGCTGGGCGAGGAACGAATATTACTCTAGGACCGGGAGTAGTAGATCCCTCCTGCCTCAATCCCCTAACTAACGAGACTAAATGTTGTATAGGTTGCCAGGATGATTGCAAAAGTTGCTTCAAATCCCGTCGAGATGAATGCGAGGCGAATGTGCCTTGTGGACTTCATGTGATCGGGACCGAGCGACACGAGGCTCGTCGTATCGATAACCAGTTGCGAGGACGAACAGGAAGACAGGGAGATCCAGGATCATCCAGATTTTATCTGTCCTTGGAGGATGATCTGATGAGACTCTTCGGTTCGGATCGTCTATCTTCAGTGATGGGCAAGTTGGGGGTCGAGGAGGATGTCCCGATCGAACATCCTCTGATAACTAAATCGATAGAGATGGCCCAGAAGAGGGTCGAGGCGAGAAACTTCGATATCCGTAAACAGCTTCTTGAGTATGATGATGTGATGGAGAAGCAGAGAGACGTTATCTATGAACAACGGCGTCAGGTGCTGGAGGGAGAGGACCTTAGAGATGAGATAAGGGAGATGATCGAGGATCTTATCGAGGAGGCTGTTGATATTTGCACTGAGAACAGTAATTATCCCGAGGAGTGGGATTTTGATAAATTAGCCAGACGAATATCTCATCTCTTCCCTATATCATTCAAGGTTAAGGATGAAGATAAACCTAAGATGAAGAGGGAAACCCTGAAGGAACAATTTATCGCCGAGACTAAGCGGATGTATGAGCTTAAGGAGGAAGCTCTAGGCTCAGAGGAGATGCGCGAGTTGGAGAGAAGGGTTATGCTGATGGTGGTTGATAACGAGTGGAAGGATCACCTCCACGCGATGGACGAGTTAAAGGCTGGAGTCGGTCTCCGAGCCTATGCCCAGAGAGATCCCTTGATAGAATACAAGAAATCAGGATATGAGATGTTTCAGGAGTTGATCAGTAGGATCAGGGAGGAGGTAGTCCGATTTATCTATCGAGTTCAGATTGTGAAACAGCCTGCTCTATCTCGCTTTGCCACTAGGGATATTAAAGAGAGTAGAACTGGTGAGTCTGTCTCCAAAGCTAAAAGAAATGGACGAAGAGAAAGGGCACTTGTTACCTCATCAGCCGCTAATACTGAGGGGGAGAGGCAAAAACCTCGAACCTATCGGCGAGAAGGGGCGAAAGTCGGACGCAACGATCCTTGTCCATGTGGCAGCGGGAAGAAGTATAAGCACTGTTGCGGCCGGAAATAATTCCTTCCTCTTATCGCGAGGAGAATTAGGAGTGCATAAATCTTATGAAAAGTTACCAGAGGATCATTCTAGCTATACTCTCCGGTTTTCTCTTAGCTTTAAGCTTTCCCCGCTTTGATCTCGACTTTCTCTCTTGGATATGCTTAGTTCCCCTATTTTTAGCCTTATATAAAGCTGAGCGGAAGCTCTCGCTCCTCATAGGGCTAGTTATGGGCTTCACCTTTTTTGCAGTTATTCTATACTGGCTGAGGATATTTGGGACCCTTCCCTATATCGCTTTAGCTTTATATCTATCGCTCTTCATTATTGGTTTCTCCCTTATCTTTAATTATCTTTGGAGTAGACTCGGAGATATTTATCTAATTCTGATAGCCCCTCTTCTCTGGACAAGTGTAGAATTGATTCGCTCTTGGGGCAATTGGGGATTTCCCTGGGGAGCTCTGGCTTATTCCCAATTCCGAAGGTTATATCTGATCCAGATAGCTGATATAACAGGAATTTACGGGGTCACTTATGTAATAGTATTAGTTAATGCCGCTCTAACTTTACTCCTTATAAAAACCATAACCTGGAGGCAGAAGATAGGGGTTATTGCGGGGACGCTTGCGATTCTGATCTTGGTCTTGGGATACGGGGCAGTTATGGTATCCAATCCCTCTTTGACCACCACCGATAAGGAGGTTAAGGTAGCTCTCGTTCAAGCTAATACCCTGCACGGATTAGATCTTGAAAAGGACGACCTCGATGAGAATACAATCGTTCATCAGGAACTTACTCTTAAAGCCATCTCTGAGAAGCCTCAGATAGTTGTTTGGGCAGAATCGGCTCTGCCCTTCGAGCTTCTCCGATATTCTTATATTGTCGATTGGGTATCTGATCTAGCCAAGAGGGTGGGAAGCTACATAATCCTCGGGTCAGGAGCTAGGGATGGTGATCTGGGCTATAACTCCGCTTATATATTCTCCCCCAAAGGAGATATAGTAGGAAGATATGATAAGATCCATCTCGTGCCATTCGGGGAATATGTCCCTTTTAAGAAGATCTTCCCTTGGATCTTGGACTTTTACCCCAGTCAGATCCCGATACCAGATCGGGCGCGGGGAAATAGATTTGTGGTCTTTGATACCTCAGTGGGAAAGCTAGCGGTTGGGATCTGTTATGAATCGGTATTTCCAGAGATAGCCAGGGTTTTCTTCAGACGAGGAGCACAAATTCTCTTCATTATAACTAATGATGCTTGGTTCGGCACGACGATGGGGCCTCCCCAGCACGCCTCTATCTCGACTTTTCGGGCTATCGAAAATAGGACATATTTAGTGAGGGTAGCCAATACGGGGATATCGGGCATAATCGATCCTAAAGGGCGTTGGCAATTAAAGACCGAGCTGTTTGAACGAGGTGTTTTTACCGGAAGTGTGCAACCTGCAAGGGGTAGAACTTTCTATATTATCTATGGGGATGTTTTCGTCTATCTATGCTTAATAGTATCCGCAATATTGGTAGTAATTACTTTATATAGAGATATGAAATCGAGGAAAGAAACGGTGAGTAATTAATCTCGAATTTCCATCACAACCCGAGGTGATTATATGGAGAAGGATTTGAAGGGCGATTTAGAGATGATAGGTGGCAAACTTGATGATATAAGGGGGCATCTTTGACTTAGATGCCAAAAGGGAAGAGCTTGCTGAGTTGGAGAGAAGGACTACTAAGCACGGTTTTTGGAATGGAAATCGGGAAGAGGTCCAAAAGGTCACCCGAAGGATAAGTTCTCTTAGGGGGGAAGTGGATGGTTGGAAGGAGCTTAAAGATCGTTATGAAGATCTTGAGATTCTTCGAGAGTTAGCCGTTACAGAAAATGATGAGCCTCTTTTACGAGAATTGGCGGAGGATATCGATTCCCTCATATCCGATCTATCGGAATGGGAAGCGAAGATGTTGTTGGGTGAAGATAACGATCGTTCCAATGCCATCCTCTCCATCCATCCAGGAGCAGGAGGAACGGAATCACAAGACTGGGCTCAGATGTTGATGAGGATGTATCTGCGGTGGGCGGAGGAGAAGAAATGCAGGACTGAGATAATTGATTATCTGCCGGGAGATGAGGCTGGAATAAAGAGCGTAACTATCTTAATCTCGGGAGATTACGCCTATGGTTATTTAAAAGCGGAGAAGGGGGTCCACCGCTTAGTGCGTCTCTCCCCTTTCGATTCGGCAAATAGACGACACACCTCCTTTGCTTCCGTAGATGTTATACCAGAAATAGATGAGAAGATAGATGTCGAGATAGACGAGGAGAATCTTAAAATCGAAACCTTCCACGCTACTGGAGCTGGAGGACAGCATGTGAACGTCACCGATTCCGCGGTCCGTATAACGCATATTCCCACCGGCATTGTGGTATCATGCCAGAATGAACGCTCTCAATATAAGAATAAAGCGATGGCGATGAAGGTTCTAAGAGCCAGGCTCTACGAGAAGTACAGAGAGGAGCAGGAGAAGAAACTAGCGAAGTTAAGGGGGGAACAGAAGGAGATCGCTTGGGGAAGCCAGATAAGGTCCTATGTGCTTCATCCTTATAATATGGTTAAAGATCATCGCACTGGTGCGGAAACTTCCAATACCACCGCGGTTTTGGATGGTGATATAGACGAGTTTATCGAAGCATATTTGAGATGGAGAGTGGCTAGCTAGACTTCGATATTAAGCGATAAGATACCGCTCTCTCCCCCCTTAAGGATTTCAAAATATTTAAGTAGCTTCAAAGAAATAATTGATCATTCTTAGTTTTTGATTGTGAGTTCAAGATATATTTCCCCCTCACCCTATCCCTCTCCCACGAGGGGAGAGGGAACGCTGAGATTGAACTAAA
>CAZSTA010000189.1:0-2479 GCA_964609495.1 uncultured bacterium
GGGGGGACGAGAAATAATGCGAAGCATAGACTTAAGCTCTATCTCGATGTTCCCTAAAAGGTAACTTTTTTGCTTCAAATAGAACTCATGGTTAAAAAAGTTACCTTTTTCCCCTCGTGGGAGAGGGCCAGGGTGAGGGGGAGTTATAATTCGATCTGAAATCACCTTGATCCCCGATTCTACATGCATCCGGGGTCTTGCCGACCCCAATTCATCCCCGAGGCGAGCATCAGGGTTTTCTTGACACGATTCTATAACCTATCTGGGAAGGAGGAGCTCATCTAAATTATACCATAATAATAAAATATTTGCTATATTTCTCTCCTAAATGGGGGGATTTTTAGATGAAGATATTTAAGAGGTCATAACCGAGAGCATAATTTTCTAACGTTTCCTTGTTATGCAACAAGTTATTTAGCACGCATTAACCAGAGCTTGAAATAGTTTTTTGAAGATGGGATATTTTTTCCATAATCGTTCTGGATGACATTGAATCCCAATTATAAAGCTGTTATTATCACTTTCGATCCCCTCAATCAAGCCATCGGAAGAACGAGCTGATATTCTAAAACCTGGAGCAAGGTCCTTGACCGCTTGATGGTGATAGCTATTAACACGAAGTTCCTCCTGACCGAATATATCGAATAACTTTGTTCCTTTCTCGATCTTTATTTTGTGGGTAACTGTAGAACCTATTGTATCCTGCCGATGTTTTAGGGAGGTATTCATTTGTGTTGATATATCCTGATATAGAGTCCCTCCTGTTGCTACATTGAGTATTTGAATTCCTCGACATATAGCTAGGATGGGGATATCACGCTCGATCGATTCTAGAATAAGTGTTTTTTCCGCTAAATCTCTGCTTACATCTACTTTCCCTAGCTCTTTAAGTGGTTCCTCACCGTAAAGATAAGGGTCAATATCATATCCCCCATTTAGAAGTAATCCGTCTATGATGTCAATCATCCTTATAGTATTCTCTTCATCTAAAACAGGGAGTAGGATAGGAACGCCTCCTACAGCCGTTATGGCTTCAATATAGGATGAATCTACAGAATTAATCCTCTCTGATCCTACTAATACCTGTCCACAGCTAATACCAATGATCGGTTTCCTCATTCGTTATCCTCTCGGCGTTTTAAAATTGGAAAGTAGAAAATAGAAATCGCTCCTCTATTTTCTACTTTCTATCTAATTTTACTTTCCAGCCCTCGATTTGGTGTGGAATCCGTGTTTATATTATATCACAGATAGGTGAGATTATCAAGTGTTCCAAATGGTAAATCGATCCTCTGATCTGAAGTATGAGGTTCTTCAAGTGACAGCTACTCTCTTCTCTCCAAAGCTTCCAACAATTTATCGCCTTCCTCTGGGGATATCTTACCGCTTTCGACCATCTTCAATATAGCTAATCTCTCAGCCTCTAGATCTCGCTTTTCTGGCTCTTCAACAGTAACCTTTCTCTCTCGCTCTTCAGTCGGAGGACTCGGTTGTTCCCAAGGCCATCCTTCCTCCTCCCAGGGCCACTTCCATCCCTCTTCCTCCCAAGGCCAGTGCCAACCAGGCTGATCCCAAGGCCAAGCCTTTCCTTCCCACTTCCCAGCGTGCTTTCTCATCCTCTCCTCCATCCTTCGTCCCATTCTCTCCATCCTCTCCCTTATCCTTTGGGCGAATTCTTCTCCTCGTCTGCCCATTTGCTCGGCATGGCGACCCATCTCCTCGAAATCGATCCCCTTCATTGCCTCCTCGATCTGCTTTCCGATCTGAGAAAAATCTACCTGCTTCATAGCCTCCTCAACGGTCTCCTGAATCTTTTGCCCAAGACGTTCAAAATCACCCCACTCGGCTCCCTTTCCCAGCTCGATTCTAACATTTCCCCCCTGAGACATCAAGGTGATCTCCGCTTTGCCGTCTCCTACAGTCCCTATTAACTCTCTTTCGGAACTCTTCTCCACTTTGAAGGGGATCCCTTCCTCGGTGCTGTAGCTTATCTCCCCTCCCTCAGTTCGCGCAGTAAGACGAACAGAGTTCTCCCTACCTAAATTGAGCCTTATATCACCATTTGCCTCGAAGTGATACTTTCCTTCGGAGGTGAGGGATAAAGAGAGATTGATATCTCCTTCGACATCCCCCGCTTCAGTTCCTCCTCTTAAATTGGAGGCTTTGAGATCTCCACTGATCCGATCAAGCGATACACTCCCCTGAATATCTTTGAGATCGGCATTTCCCTCGATATTTTTTGCCTCCACTCTGTCTTGAATATCGGCTAAGGAAAGATCTCCCCCGATGTGATCAAGCGATACGCTTCCCTGAATATCTCTGAGGCTAGTATTTCCCTCGATATTTTTTGCCTCTACTTTGTCTTGAATATTAGCTAAGGTAAGATCTCCACTGATCCGATCAAGCGATACGCTTCCCTTAATGTCTCTGAGGCTAGTATTTCCCTCGATGTTCTTTGCCTCTACTTTGTCTTGAATAT
>CAZSTA010000189.1:2579-7111 GCA_964609495.1 uncultured bacterium
TTCTTTGCCTCTACTTTGTCTTGAATATTAGCTAAGGAAAGATCTCCACTGATCTGATCAAGCGATACGCTTCCCTGAATATCTCTGAGGCTAGTATTTCCCTCGATGTTCTTTGCCTCTACTTTGTCTTGAATATTAGCTAAGGAAAGATCTCCACTGATCCGATCAAGCGATACGCTTCCCTTAATGTCTCTAAGATCGGCATCTCCTTCGATATTCTTTGCCTCTACTCTGCTTCTGCTAGGAGCATAGATAGAACAATCGGTCTGGCTACTTATCCTGATCTCGTCTCCATCCTGTCTTATAGTAGCCTCGGTCTCATCTCCATCTATCACTACCCTGACTTTTCCCTCCTCGCCAGAGCTTATCTTAAGATCTCCCTGACAATCTGCTATAATCAAACTAGCGACATCCTCTATTGAAAAAGTTTTTTCGGACATTTTTAACCTCCTTTTATTCTAAATCTGATAGCCTCTTCAAGGCTTCCTCAATATCGATCTCCCCGCTCTCCACCATCTTCAAGATATTCATCTCTGGGGATTCCTCTTCGATAGGTTTAGTCGCTCCTGGTGCTTCTTCCTCAGTAACTAGCGGGCGAGTCTCACCCGATGGTCTCTCCTCAGGTTTAACGAAGACCTCCTCAGCCTCAAGAGGAACGATGTGGAGACTTCCGCTCATCGAATTGAATTGGATGTCAGATCCTCCTCCGTTGATCTTACCACTCCAGTTACTGCGACTACTATTCGTTACCTCGCGGGGCAATTCACACTTTACCCCTCCGCTGAAGCTTTTGGTGCTGATAGTGCAACGACTATCGGGAGGGATCGCTAATTTCCAGCTACCACTAACCGTCTTAGCTTTGTATCTCCCCTCAGGATTTATAGTTGTCCCCAGGCGAATTCCACCGCTTACTGAGTTAGCTGACATAGAGGAGAGATGACAGTTAGTTAGAGTTATTCCACCGCTAACTGTGCCAACATCTAAAGAGCCAGTGAACTTATTCCCAGTGACTCCTCCACTCACGCTGTTGAGGTTGATATCTCCTTTGATATCGTCCAGAAGCAATCTTCCACTCACCGACTTATTACGAACATCTCCCTCGATATCCTCTACCTTGATAGGGCAGCTCACTCCTTTGATATTAAGATTTGCCTTTCTGGGAACTCTGACGTAATAATCGACTGTAACCCAATTTTTACCCCAATTGAACCAACTGAAGGGTTGTCTAGGCTTCGTCTTAATCGACACCTTAGAGCCATCTTGTTTCATCTCTATGATGGTGCTGGAAGGCTCGGCTGGTCCCCAAAATCCCCTTGCTCGCTTCACTCCAGATACGCTTATCTCTGGTTTATCCCAACCTTTGATCTCTATACTCCCTTGGATATTATTAAGCGATAGCTCACAGCTTTCTCCCACTGAGAATGTCTTCTCGAATCTTTCCTCCTTATAGGACATATCAGATCCCCTCCTTATTACTCGATGTATATCTCTACTCTTTCTTCTCCTTCGTTGTCCTCAACATCGAGGATCTTACCAACAGTTCCACTCCTAATGGCATTCGATATCTGCTCAATATCGATGTCTTTACCTTTAATAGCCTCAAATAGATTAAGCTTATCCCCAAACTTTAAGGCGATTTCAACTAAACTCAGAGGGATATTAAAGTTGATCTTGTTAGCTCCAGTCCTACTACTAGTAAGTCTGAGACGCAACCAGCGATTAGAAGTAGCCTCTCTTACCTTAGCTTCTTCCGCCGCTCTACTCGATTCCAGTGCAGTCAATAGCTTAGCTCCCTCCTCAGCACTGATCGTCCCATCCTGAATCATCTGTAATATCCTCATTTTTTCCTCGTCCATATAATCATCTCCCTTTATCTGCTCCTAAGAAGCCTAGAGGCCTCATCGGCATTGATCTCACCATGAGCTAGATCGTCTAAGATCTGCCTTCTCCTATCTGGGGTAAGGATCGGTGGCTCAGGTGCTTTTACCCGATCGCGATATCCTAATCGGATAAGCACCTCGTTTAATCTATTTACCACAGTTGGGTAGGATATACCCAACTCCATCCCGGTATCCTTGATACTTCCCCGGCACTTGATGAAGGTCTCCACGAACTGTAATTGATCTTGGTCAAGGTGGTAGAACTTCCCTAGCTTGAAGTGACCCTCCAAAGCAGAATCGCAGGTGCGACAGTAGAGTCTAGTAACTTCCATTTCAGCTCCACACACTGGACAGCGGCTCATAACTGGATACATAAAACTTCCCTCCTTTGCAATTTACTCAAATATCACATCTCATTCCAGATAGAATGCTCTGTACGACAAAGCCCTCTCGAAAGCTTTCTGACGATCGGTCTCTATCTCTTCATCTGATCATAGATAGCCCAGAACAGAGTAATCAGGAAAGCTCTCTCCAAGGCTCTCTGACGATCAATCTCTATCTCTCTTTCAGGGATCTGTCCTCTATAATACCTCTCAGTATTCTTAGTGATATCCTGATCCTTTCTCCTCTCGACTATTAATTTGATTCGATAACCGGCTATGGATATGCTTAATATATTTAGCCATCTCCTTAAATATTTTAAGGGTTATCTTAACTATCTTAAATATACCATAGAATTTAAAACTTGTCAATACTTTTTTAAAATTTTTTATAAAAAAATAGAAAATTTTTATGATATGATTAAATATCTTAATATAAAATAGCGATCAAGAATTGATATCTTGATTTATAGGATATCTTATAGTATAATTAAATGATTTCAAATTTTCAAAACAATGGAGGGATAACAACGAATGACAGTGAGATTCAGATCAGGGACTGAGGAGGATTTAGAAGAAATTTGGGATCTTATGGGTTTGGTGTTTGGGTCGAATTTTAGAGATTACTACAAAATTACGATGATCTGTGATTCCAGATTCGAACCAGATCAACTTCAATGTGCGGTAGTTGATGGAAAGATAGTGAGTGTATTACAGATTTTCGATAGGGAAGTGAGGATCGGAGAGGAGATCGTGGGAATGGGAGCGATAGCGGATGTGGCTACTCATCCAGATCATCGCGGGAAGAGATATTCCTCCACTCTGCTGGGGAGAACCATCGAATATATGAAGAAGAAGGGATATGGTATCTCACTTCTATTCACGGGGGAGCCACGTTATAATTTTTATGGAAGGTATGGTTGGAAACCTTTTCCCACCTGGGGATTCGAGGTAGATGTTGATAAAGTTAGGCTGGAGGATGATCAGAAGATAAATCGCATCTTCAACCACTTTTTTGAGATTCCTTATATAAAGTCTATCTATGAAGAGTATAATAGGGGATTGATAGGAACTATAGTTCGAGATACGGATTATTGGGATGATCATCTTCACTGGACAGATAAATCTCTAGGACCGTATGTCGGTGAGGAGCCGAGTCTATTCCAACTCTGGCCAGAGGATGGGTATCCTAAAGCCTATATCCGGGCTAGAAAAGGATGGGATAATAAGTCGGTGTTGATAACTGAATGCTGTTATCTGGAGGGATATGGAGAAGCCACCTTAAAATTTTTGCCTAAAATAGCCGATTTCGCGACTAAGAACGGATTAAAGAAGATCGCGGCTGGCTTACCAAGTCAACATCCTATTGCTCAATGGATGCTATCCTGTGGCGGAGATAAGGTGGAATATAAAATTCTGATAAACTTCTTGAAAAGGAAATATAAAGATAAAGTTCTAAATGGTGAATTCATCTTTTGGGCAACTGATATGTTCTAGTTGAGGAGCAGCCTTACTGGTAGGGAATATATATGAAATTTGCCTCTTGACCATCTCTGGTTGCAAGAGGCAATATCGGAAAAGAAGCGGAACGTCACGATCCAGGTGGATGATAACTTTTGCATTTCTGCTCTCTCTCCCGGATAAGAGAGAAAGCTAGTCCCTCTATACCTTCTCTATTTCCGCCTTAGCTATCCTAACAAGTTCAGAGAAAGAACTTTCGTTATTGACAGCTAATTCAGCTAACATCTTTCTATTTACTTCAACGCCAGCCTTCCTCAACCCCCCGATTAATTTGCTATATGACATCCCATGGACCCTAGCAGCGGCATTTATCCGAGTGATCCAGAGTTTACGAAAATCCCTCTTTCTCGCTCTTCGATCTCGGTAGGAATATTGCAGAGCTTTCATTACAGCTTCATGAGCTCTACGGAATATCTTACTCTTTTGCCCTCTATATCCCTTAGCTAACTTTAAGATCCTTTTTTTTCTTTTCCGACTGGCAGCACTATGCTTAATCCTTGCCATATCTTACATCTTTCCTTTCTAAAAATAATTAGCTATAAGGCAAAAGCCTTTTTACGTGCTTCAAGTCAGCCTTATTAACTAGGGCAGAACTAGTTAACCTCCTTTTTCTCTTGGAAGTTTTTCCTGCCCTCAAGTGAGTGGAAAAAGCTCTAGTTCTTTTGAACTTTCCCGTAGCAGTTCTTTTGAACCTTTTAGAGGAGCTTTTGTGGGTCTTCATCTTAGGCATCATTTCACCTCCGCGGCGAGA
>CAZSTA010000190.1:0-7072 GCA_964609495.1 uncultured bacterium
AACCGAGAGATTGGTCAATTTTGAAGAGGCGTTTAATAGAGGGACTGAAGGAGATACGGATATTTGGCTTGTAACTCATACCTTCCGCAGAGCTATAGCTGGCTTTAAGAAGTCAAATCTTCCCCTCGGATCTTTTGCTTTCCTGGGTCCTCTGAGAGATAGAGGAATGGACTTAGCCAGAACTCTTGCTTATTTCCTCTTCAATGATGAGGACGCTATAATCAGGGTAAATATGGCCCAGTCGCGCCCGATACCCGATATCATCAAATCGGTGTTGCTGGAGGGAGTGAGGAGGAAGCCCTACTCTGTTCTCCTATTCGATGAGATCGATGAGGCTCCTTCGGAGTTATTAAATGCCCTATTTCAGATATTAAGGAGAGGTAGCTTAACCGATGCTATGGGAGATATAGTTGACTTTGGAAATACGATCATAATCATAACCTCTCGAACAAGAGAAGTGATTAAGACAGACCTCTTGAATCTTGTAGATGAGATAATATGATATTGTTGATCGATTAGGGAGGATGATAATTATGCAATGGGACAGATTCACAGAAAAAGCTAGAGAAGCGATTATGACAGCTCAACAGATATTACATAGTTTGAGTCAAAATCAATTAGATGATGTGCATATCCTTATGGGTTTGTTCGAGCAACCGGAGGGGATAGCGGAGAAGATCTTCCGCGACCTCAATTTGGACTTTGAGCAAGCTCGTCAGCGAGTAAGAGCAGAGGTTATCGGAGGTCAAGTCCCCAAGCGGGTTGCTGGCGGAGAATTAGCTCAGATATATGTAACTCCGACCGCGGATAGAGTCCTCAATCTAGCTTTAGAGGAAGCGGATAGTATGGGAGATGCCTATGCTGGAGCGGAGCATCTGCTTATAGCCCTTCTCCGAGGAGAGGGAAGAGCCGCTCAAATCCTCAAACAACAAGTAGGTTTAACTAAGGAAAACATCTACCAAGCTCTGAAGAATATAAGGGGAAGTTATAGAGTGATGGATGAGGGTGCTGATAGCCGATATAATATGCTTCAGCGTTTCAGCCGTGATCTCACCCAATTGGCTAGGGAGGGGAAATTGGAGCCTGTTATCGGTCGAGATCAGGAGATTCGGAGGGTCATTCAGATCCTCTCCCGCAAGACGAAAAACAATCCGGTCCTCATCGGAGAACCGGGAGTAGGAAAGACCGCGATAGTAGAGGGACTCGCTCAGAGGATCGTTCGTAAAGATATTCCAGAGACTCTGAAGGACAAGAGAGTTATCGCCCTTGACATGGGGGCTCTGGTAGCTGGCTCTAAATATCGAGGCGAATTTGAGGAGAGGCTGAAGGCGGTTATGGATGAGATCAGGAACGCCTCGGGAGAGATCGTCCTCTTCATAGATGAGTTGCATACTGTAGTAGGTGCTGGGGCGGCGGAAGGAGCGATCGATGCCTCCAATATGTTGAAACCTGCCCTAGCTCGAGGAGAACTCCAATGTGTAGGAGCAACAACGATCGATGAGTATCGAAAGAATATCGAGAAGGACGCGGCCTTGGAGAGGCGCTTCCAGCCCGTCTTGGTAGGAGAACCTACGGTGGAGGAGACGATCAAGATCTTAGAGGGCCTTCGGGAGGGCTATGAGAAGCATCATAAGGTCGAGATCACCGATAAAGCCCTCAAGGATGCGGCTGTGCTATCCGATAGATATATCACTGATAGGTTTCTTCCCGATAAGGCTATCGACCTGATCGATGAGGCGGCTTCGAAGAAGCACCTAGCGGCTATCTACATCCCTCCCGAGATAAAGGAGTTGGAGAACAAGCGTCAAGAATTAGAACAGAAACAGGAGGAGGCCGCAAATGTCCAAGATTATCAGAGAGCCGCTGAGATAAAGCAGGAATTGGTTATCCTTGAGGCTAAGTTGAGAGAATTGGAGCAAGGATGGAAGAGGGAGATGGGGGAGGATAGTATCAAAGTCGATGGTGAGGATATCGCCGAGATCGTCTCCGATTGGACTAAAATTCCGGTGACCAAGCTTGTGGAGGAGGAAGTCGATAAATTGATCCGTATGGAGGAGGAGTTACACAAACGAATAATCGGTCAAGATAAGGCGGTCCAAGCTGTATCTGAGGCGGTCAGGAGAGCCAGGGCAGGATTGAAAGATCCTAAACGTCCTGTCGGATCGTTTATATTCCTGGGGCCTACCGGAGTTGGAAAGACGGAATTGGCTCGAGCGCTCGCTGAATTTCTCTTCAACGATGAGGAAGCTATGGTGCGGATAGATAGGTCCGAGTATATGGAGAGACATACCGTATCTCGTCTCGTAGGAGCCCCTCCCGGATATGTTGGCTATGAGGAGGGGGGACAATTAACTGAGGCAGTTCGGAGAAGACCTTATACGGTTATCCTCCTAGATGAGATCGAGAAGGCACATAGCGATGTCTTTAACATACTTCTCCAGATATTGGAGGATGGACGGCTGACGGATGCGAAAGGGCATACCGTCGATTTTAAGAACACCGTGATCATAATGACCTCCAATGTGGGAAGCCAGTATATCGAACCCATACCTTCCGATCTTTCTCCAGCCGAGATGGAGGATAGATACGAATCGATGAGAGCTATGGTTCTTCAGGAGATGCGTCATGTCTTCAAGCCAGAATTCTTAAACCGTATTGATGAGATAATCGTCTTCCATGCCCTGGATAGAGAACAGATCAAGCTCATCGTTGATCTGCTTATCGCTCAGGTTAATAAACGTCTCAAAGATAGAGATATAACTCTGACTCTGACCGAGGCGGCTAAAGAGCTTCTGGTTAAGGTAGGATTCGATCCCACTTATGGGGCCAGACCCTTGAGAAGAACCATTCAAAGAATGGTGGAGAATCCCCTGTCTAGCAAGATCATCAGGGGAGAGATGAAAGATGGAGATGAGATCGTCGCTGATGCTGTAGAGGGGAAGATAATATTCGAGAAGAGATGATCATTGCTTTTTGTCTGTAGGCTTCTTGTTTGTAGTCCTGCTTATAGGACGTTGCTCTTGGGGGACCCTCATTTCGCTGGTGCCAACGAACAAAGCTCCTTCGCTTATATCTAAGGCTCCAGCTTTTATATCTCCATAGAGCTTTCCCGGAGGTATTATCTCTAATCTCCCCTTAGCCTCGATATTACCGTGAAATTCCCCTCCCATAAGGACGTTATCCGCCGTTATATTAGCCTTCAAAGTAGCTGTTTCCCCAATGATAACGTTCCCATCACTCTTTATCTCTCCCTCTACCCTGCCCTCTATCTTCAAAACTCCTTTGTTTATTATCACAGTCCCATTTATCGTAGTATCTTTGCCAATTAAAGTATCTATCTTCCCGGTGTCTATTCGACTCTCTCTTTTGGCCATTTGTTATCTCCTTAGTATAATTACTTATTATATTTGCTTTCATTATATCCCAGCCTGGGGGATTTGTCAATAGTTAGGCTAGTGATTACATCGAGTAGTTTCAAAATTTTTTGTTAGAGGTATTTGAGAGCAGACTAGGTTTTGAACTCCCCTTAAATCACCCTCCCCCTAACCCCCTCCCATCAAGGGAGGGGGAAATAAAGAGATCAGCTCTATTTCGATGTCCCCTCCGCGGGAGAGGGCGAGGGGAAATTATATCCCGAACTCTCTAACGAAGAACTAAGAATATAATACCCCCTAGCAATACTTCTCTTAAGTGCATTTTAGCTTGTCCAAGGATCTCTTGGCGTCCAAAATGTTCCCAAACTATCTTGGTTGTTTTGAATCTTCTTATAAACTCCATCTAGCTTAGTCGATGATAGATTGCAAGCCATTAGGAAATCTTTCTTTTCAATACTTCGTCTCTGGGCGATGTCATCTAATTCTTCTGATATTCTATGCGAGGGATGCAGAGGTAAGTCAATACATCCATCCTTGTTAATGAACCCCGCACTTGCAAGGTGGACAAGCATCTGGAGAGTAGCATTTTTGTTAGTCGATTCAAAAGCATAGATGTCCTTTTTCCTATCGGAACACACAATGAATCCTTGAATTTATGAATTTGGGATGAACCTCTCGAATAATATCTGAAATCTCAGGAATGTCGGATAATATTGTTTGGCGAATAGTTAGAGCCATTTGCTGATTCACTCCTTGAATCTCATTTTGTTCGAGAATACACCATTTTTATCCTAGCAAAGCCGAAGGCAAAACTCGTGTTAGACGTAGTTTTGCTGAAACTTGTTAAAGATTGCAAAAGCACATCCTTACCTCTGGTCTAAATTCCCACCCCAAGCTCTCTTCATCGATAATAAAACTGAACTTTCGAAAGGGGAAAAACGATATGTTTATTCCTGCTTCGTCGGGTGGCCTCAGATCTACCGGAGCTTCAATGCGAGTGTATCCATGCTCTCTACAAAAACTGATAAGTTCTTTTATCATAGCACTGGCTATACCCCTATTCGAATGCTCTGCTACAATAAATAGACAACCAATCACCATTGTTTTTTCGAGATTCTCGTTTGTTGAAGATGTCGGGAGACCGATTCTCCTGGCGTATTTTTTGGGAAGAAAGATCATTTGACCTACCGGTTTATCATCTTCATAAGGAATAAAACCAATTTCTCCCACTTCATCAAACACCTCAAGCCACATATTGCATTGAAATTTCCTTTTTTTGATGCCGAACATATAGCAAGGAGTCCATTTCCCTGTTCCCTCAAGGATTTGTTGTCTGGTAATCGGGCGAATCACTTCTTGTCTCCTTTTAACACCGCGATTATTTTATCCTCGATAATCTCAAAACTTTTGTGCCAGCCATTTATGGGAATTCTCTCTCCATTAATAAATACATCGCTATACACACTGCCAGCTCGTTGACCGCTTCGCCATTCTTGTATTAAAGTGGACATATAGTCGGGCAACTTATCTACGTCTTTATCATCGATATCCCATAAGTTGTAGGTGTCAAACGTCACCTTATACTTTTTACATAGTTCACTCAAGCGTAAGAAATCTCTTTCACAAAGGCAAAATGGATTAATTAAGAGTTCAATTTTAACCTTCTTTTGTTCCATAGTTTTCTCACCTTGCTATACTGTTCAATTCACAACAATTAAAACCAACCGAATCAGAACCCTATCCATCTCCCACCAGGAGAGATAGGGTGAAGGAGGAATTATATCTTGAACTCGCTAGCAAAAGACTGAGAATGACCAATTACTTACTCGAAGCTACTTAATTTCTACTCGACTATTGACTCTCAGTCTATAGCTAATGCTAGCTAACCTCACCTTGGTATCGGTCAAGATATTATTCCAAATATCTACTTACTGCTCCTCGCCCTCCGCGGGAGATTTGACGGTGGATAGATACTCTAAAGCTAGTTTAATCAAAGTGATCTCTACTTCATATTGGAGGGAGACATCTTTATAATAATCATCAGGAATCTCACCAGCCTTGAACTTCTCATCCAACCTCTTGCTACAAAACTCCAACTCCACCAGCTTACTTTTTAGCTCAGCTATCGAGAGGTGAATTAGAATATCATAATAATCAGAAAGCCCTTTAGGAGACGATCGGTCAGGCGTTTGGGAAAGCAGTCTTGCGCTTAGTTTATCGCATTCAAATAGGGGTTTTCTAGTTTCCCCGATCTTAGGACATCCGCTCGACAATAGTAACCCCACTAAAGAAATTACTAGCACTAGTGATCCAAAGTACCTCTTCTTCATCTCTCTCTCCTTTCCTGTATCAATAAATATTCGCTTCTGCCCATTTACAAGCCGATATTTTAGTCCTGACGAGCAGTTTTAATAAAGCCGCTATTAATGAAATCTTCCACCGAAGGCTTATCATCTATAATTCCAAGATCATACCAAAAGTTCAAAGCCTTATTAGCCATATCATAGATTGGGCCGGGCTTCTGAGGAGTTCCGAAGTAGCTTTTGTTGAACTCATAATCGTATAATCTTACTTTTGACAGCATATCCTCAAGATCGCTTAGAGGAATACCTAGACCATCTGCCATTATCCTATTGCTGTCCTCTGGATACTCTTTCCAATAATCAATAGCCTCAAACCAGCTCTTGCTTATAGCTTCTACTGCCTCTGGCCTCTTCTCAGCTACATCCCTTCTCATCACAATCGCATCAACGATGATTCCTGCATATTCACCAGTGCTATCGATTAATAGATGACCTCTAGGGCTTCCTTTAGCATTAGTAAGCCAGGGCTCCCAAGTAACAACCGCATCGAGTTTGCCAGCCGTGAAGGCGGTTGCGGCCTCTCTTGCGCTCATCTGAAGGATATTGACATCCTTCTCAGTCAACCCGACCTTCTCTAAAGCTACTAATAGGAAGAAATAGCTAGCGGATGCGGTATCCAAACCTATCGTCGAACCCTTCAAATCCGCGATCGACTTAATGCTACTCTCAGCGATTATTCCATCTCCCCCATAAGACTCATCTAAAGCCAGAAAGCACTTCAAATCGATCCCCTCAGCATAGAGTAAAACCTCCTGATCGATAACAGTAGCTAGGGCGTCTATCACTCCAGAGGCTAAAGCGATGTTGCTCTCCTTCCTATCCTCTATCGAGATTAATTCCACTTCAACGCCGTTATCGTAAAAGAAACCCTTATCCCTAGCGAGATAGAGAGGACCAT
The DNA here is from genome assembly GCA_964609495.1 of uncultured bacterium. Taxonomy (GTDB): domain Bacteria; phylum CAZSTA01; class CAZSTA01; order CAZSTA01; family CAZSTA01; genus CAZSTA01. The sequence goes on from CAZSTA010000190.1 coordinate 6,636, forward strand.
ATCCCACCCAAGTAGAGCAGGCAATCTTGATAGGCTCGGCTATCACTACCCCACTTAAAGATATGACGAAGATTATTACTAAAGAAAAGATCATCAAATTTTTAAACACTTAAAATCCCCCCCACTTTTCGAAAGATCGAATTTTCATTTTGATTATACTTTAATCGATCTTAATTGTCAAGCACAATTATAGATCAGCCAAGCATTTAAACTTTGTGCTGGAGAATATGATTCTCCCCCTCACCCTGGCCCTCTCCCACAAGGGGAGAGGGAACATCGAGATAGAGCTTATCTCCTCAGTTCCCCCTCCCTCTTGGTTTGAACTTATAATCGGGGGTATCATATTCTTAGTTCTTCATTAGGGGGTTAAATACCAACTCCCCCCTCTCCCACGAGGGGAGAGGGAACATCGAGATAGAGCTGATCTCTTTAGTTCC
>CAZSTA010000191.1:0-6933 GCA_964609495.1 uncultured bacterium
TCGTTCAAAGCTTTAAGTTCATCCCTCGATTTCTTTCCTACTCCAACACTCATATCAATGATTTATAAAGCTCATAATCACTATCTCCTTATCAGATATAAGAGACGCTTGGATTAGCTCTCCTGAGGAGCTAACCCAAGCTTATAATTATCTTTACCTAGAACGGAAGAGGCATAGGGATCATCGGTGGCACAAAGGTTATCTCCTCCTGATTCTCCGAGAGTATCTTACCAGTAGCTTCCATCAACTTGGCTTTGAGCAGATAATCGCCAGGTTTTAGACTTGCCAGCGTCTCATATAGCCCCTTTAAGAACTGCATCATCTCCGCAGAACCCAGATCCTCAAGGGAGAAGAAAGAGACATCAGTAACACTATCGGCGGAGATATCTAGGGGAAGAGAAACAAGGTCGATTCTATTTCCAGCAGAATCCTCTAGGAATAGCTCAAGGGTAGCCCCTTTGAATTCCTCATAGAGATCGTTAACCACAGCTATCCTCTCTATAAGACCGAAGATAGATCCTATCTCCATCTTCCTACGAGTTACGCTCATACTAACTAGCACAGGTTGATAGGCTAAGCGAAGCGCCTCATATCCCCTCTTTGGCTGGCGGTAATAATCCACAACTGAGCAAGTGATCGAGGGCCAACAATCAACGAACATAAATTGGAAGAGACTCGTTATCCTGCTATACTTAGCTCGGCGATAATTCTCTATCGCGAACTTCAATAGATCGTATTGATACTTCTGACTATTAGCGATGAACTCCTCGATATTTTCCCCTCGATCTATATGAGCGACATTGAAAGTTTGATCATATTGGAAGTCATGGTAAGCCCATTTCTTCCAATCCTTCTGGGTTTGGGGATTCAGTTCCTCCTCCGTAAACATCTCCTTCACCATATTCAAATTGGGCAAAGCTGGAGCTCCAAATTCATTTACAAACGGAGCTTGGGGTAAGGCGATATAATCTTCCATACTTCCCCAGTACCAGCCCGGATAGGTATGCTGAGAGAAATCGGAGGCAGGAGTAACAAAGCGAGTGCCATCCTCCTCTTTAACCGCTATCTCCAACACCGGATCCAGGACGTGGCGATTATGAGTTGGCTCGTTGTGACAGCACCAAACGACGATGCTAGGATGATTATAGAAACAACGAACCATATCCTTGATCTGAGTGACCGCCTTATTGGCGAAGGCATCGGAAGCCTGATATCCCCATTGGAGAGCGAAATCTTGCCAAACAAGGATTCCTGCAGAATCACAGGCCGCGTAGAATTCCTCTCGGTTGACGTGAGCGTGAATTCTAACTCCGTTGATGTTAGCCCCTTTGAGAAGCTCCATATCCTTATTTATCATCTCCGCATCATACTCTGATAGCCACTGAGTAGGAATTATATTAGTTCCTCTGACAAAGATCTGCTTTCCGTTTAAGAACCAACGCCAATCCTTATCGATCTCTATGCTCCTTATTCCGAATTCGGTCTCGGATTGGGCGACGATCTTATCCTCTCGAGATATAGCGGATTTCAACTTATATAGATTAGGTTCTCCGTGATCCCAGGTGTTCCATAGGTAGGGCTTCTCGATAGTCTTTACAAATACTATCTCGTTCTCTCCGGGGTTAAGTCTTACTTCTTTAGCTAGAGCGTAAGTCTCCTCGGATTTGAAATTAGCTGGAACTATGTCGATCGCTACTTTAGCTTCAACTGGAGTAGTCTCATCATTGGCTATTTTCAAATTAGTAGTCAATATCGCTTTCCCGCTCTTCAGAATACAAGGAGAGACCTTCATCCCTTCCAGCCTCACCTTATCGGAGATCACCAGCTCCACCTTATTCCATATACCTCCGGTATTCTTTGTCTGACCTTTCTCTGGATCACTGGATCCAGGGCGACAGTCGTGATGTCCGAAGATGCCCTTGATCAAAGTTTTGTGAGCGGGCCAGACCTTGCGAGGCTCCTCATAAGGAGAATCTACTCTTACTAAGAGAATATTCTCCTCTTCGATCAGGGGAGTAACATTGAATTTGAAAGGCTGGAAATATCCTTCATGAGAGCCGATATGCTCACCGTTTAGCCAGACATCAGCGAAATAATCAACGCCGTAGAACTTGATCCATACTTCTTTACCTTCCACCTCCTCAGGTTTGGAAAAGGTGCGCTTAAACCAGATCACCCCGCAATAATCATCTACTCCGGCTAATTGCCAGTTATTGGGAATGGACATCTCCTTCCATTCCCCCTCATCGGTTAAGTAATCCTCGAATCTACCGGTGCCTGTAGGATCCTTTCTATAATTCCACAGACCATTGAGAGATATGATCATATAATCATCTCCTTTTTATCTTAAGTTTGACAGTTATGCTCGAGGGATTATGATATGATTCCCCCTCACCCTATCCCTCTCCCACAAGGGGAGAGGGAACACTGAGATAAGATTGCTCTCTTCATTTTCCCCTCCCTTGATGAGAGGGGTCAGGGGAGGGTGATAATTAACAAGATTCTTTGATAGCCTTATTAATTCAGCAAAAACCAATCTAAAGGAAGTTCAAGGCATAATTTGATCTCGAATATCTCGGATAAAACAACCAGAAACTTTTCTGAAACTACTTAAATCTCCGAACTAATCGAACATTTCGCATCGGATAGCAGTCTCACCTTCACCGAATAATCATTATCAGACTATTCAGCTTAATACTCCTACTTGAGGTTTCCAACTTTGGCTAATGTCAAAGTTGGGTTCACTTCTCGGTTGGCATAAGGATAGAGACGATGTGAGCCTCGGTGAAGTATTTGTTAGCTATCTCCATAATATCTTCTTTAGTCACGGCCTCTATCTGCTCTGGATACTTAGCATCGAATTCATAACCAGCTCCCATAGTCTCATACCACCCCAGATACCAAGCTTGATCCTTATTGCGCTGGTGAGCTAGGGCAAAACTTCCGATCAGGTATTTCTTAGCCTTCTCCAACTCCTCATCACTCACCAACTTGGTCTTCAACCTCTCTATCTCTTCAAGCATACCTTCCTTAGCCTGCTCTACGCTCTCTGGGCTCGTTATTATATACCCCACGAAATGACTCGGACCTTTACGGGAGGGGAAGAAGGAGCTGGTGTCATAAGCCAACCCTCTCTTATCCCGTAATTCCACAAAGAAGCGGGAACTCATCCCTCCTCCCAGAATGGTGTTTATCAGCTTGAGGATGGGATAATCATCGCTATCAACACTGGGGGCTGGATAACCGATTATCATCCACGCAGCCTGAAGCTCTCTCTCTTTGGAGACCTCTTTAGTTTCCTCCAATTTGATATCCCAGATGCGCCTCTGATCCGCTAACTGATTCAGTCTGACCCGGGCAGGCAAGGATTTTTCTGGTAACTTCCCCAGAGTCTTCTCGAGCATATCCAACATTTTAGTTGTGGAGAAGTTTCCTACTACTGAAACGATCATATTATTGGGGATACAGTAGCTCTTGTAGAAATCTACGAGGTCATCTCTCGATAAGTATTTTATCGTCTGATCGGTTCCCATCTCTACCCGGCTGTAGGGATAAGCGCCGTATAAAGTTTCTCTGAAGAGGTCATAGACCGGCGTGAAAGGACTATCGAGTCTAGCTTTGAGTTGAGCCAGTATATCTTGTCTCTCCTTCTCTATCTCCTCGGCAGGGAAATTGGAGTTTTGGATTACATCAATCAATATCTCCAATCCCGCAGGGAAGTACTCGCTGATCGTTATGAGATATATCTCCCCCCAGTCAGGAGCTGTTTGGGTGCTTAAGACTCCTCCTATCGACTCTATATCATTTGCGATCTGAGTGGCTGTTCTGTTCTCGGTCCCTTTCAGTAGCATCCCTTGAGTGAAGTCAGATATCCCAGTCTCATTCTTCAACTCAATGCGCGGTCCAATCTTGAGGAAGATCTCTAAAGCGATTATATCATTAGCGTGATTCTCACGAGCTAGCACAGTAAGACCATTATCGAAAGTCACCTTAGTAACCGGCAAGGGAGCGGATTCGGAGGATATAGGTGCAAAGCTCAGAGCCAAGATGAGCATCACTGTTAATAGGAATATCTTTCTCATCATAATTCATCTCTCCTTTCTTTAATCGGATTATAATAGCTGCTGGATCATCAAATCCAGCAGCTATTTTACCGAGGTTCCTTATTCTCCTTTAGGCTCAAGCGCAGCCAAAGTATAGACATCGGTGGTGAGATACTTTTGAGCGACTCGTATTACATCCTCTTTAGTAACTGATCTTATGTTCTTCAGGTAGTTACGTTCATAATCGAGGTCCGCTATCAGTGACCAATACCCCAAAGAGAAAGCCTGATCGGAATTGGTCTCACTATTAAAGGCATATTCGGACTCGATCATTGTCTTGACCTTACCCAACTCCTCATCAGTAACCGGCTCAGTTTTGAGTTTTTCCAACTCTTCAAGGATGGCTTCCTTAACCTCGTCCAATTTTCCCACATCGAAGAGCGCGTGAACTCTAAGCATACCTGGCTCCTTTTGCGTAAGATAGCCAGCCCTGATAGATAGAACTAACTGTTTATTCTCCTTAACCTGCTGATACAGTCTGGAGCTTCTTCCTTCTCCCAGGATGTAGATGAGAACATCCATAATGTAGGAGTCATCGCTTTCAGCAGGAGGGGCGGGAAAAGCTACCGCCAGGTAAACTTGATTGACGTCTCTCTCCTCTATATCCTCCTTCACCTCTTTGGGCCAAACTGCCTCAAATTTGGGAGTGGGAGGTAAAGGTTTAGCCTCAAAATCAGCGAAGGCTTCTTTGACTTCGGCTATAACCTCATCTGAATCGACATCTCCTATTATCACTAAAGTCATATTATTGGGAACGTAATAGGTTTGATAGTAGTCTATTAAGGTATCTCTCGACATGTTTTCGACGATCTCTCTAGGTCCTAAAATCGGTCGGGCGTAAGGATGTCCACTGAAGAAGTCGGAATAAATCTTACTCACTAAATAGCTGCTCGGGTTATCATCTCTTCTGTTTATCTCCTCCAAGATAACCTTCCTCTCCATCTCAACCTCGTTTGGATCGAAAACGGAGTTCATTATAGAATCGGAGAGGACATCTAGGACTACATCAAAGTAGCGACTAGCGACTGTCACATAGTAGTAGGTGAAATCCATAGAGGTGCCGGCGTTGGATTGCCCTCCTACTGATTCTATCTCCAGATCGAAATCCCCTCGCCCTCTCTTCTCAGTTCCCTTGAACATCATATGTTCTATGAAATGGGAGATTCCGTTATTCTCATCAGTCTCGTTGATAGAGCCAGTATTTACCCAGATATTTACCGCGACCACATCGATGTTGTGAATCTCCTTGACCAGAACAGTCATTCCGTTATCCAGAACAACCTCTTTAAGTTCCTCAGCGGAAATAGAAGTAGTAGCAATCATCGCTAAAATTAAGGTTGCTACTACAACGAAATTCTTCGACGCTTTCATCTCAATACCTCCTTTGCTCTAAGGATAAAATTTCCCTCCAATCATACTATTTACCAGGAGAAAGTCCTACTAAGATCACTCCCGCACAGATCATAATGACCCCGATCCAGCGAATTAGGGGCACCTCCTCCTGAGCTACAATGAAGCCTGTTTTAGAGGCTAGTAGCACTAATACATAACCTAGGCTGACCATCGGATAAGCTTTACTGATGGGGACTTTTTGGAGAGCCTTCATCCAAATGAGAGCACTGGTTACGAAGAACACAAAACCAGCCAGAATAGCAGGGGTAGTGAACATTCTGATATACTCAGCTAGCAACGATCCTCCCGTTGTCACCTGACTTATTCCCCTCTTCAGTATCAACTGTCCCAATATCGCAATAGTAACTGAGAATACTATTAGTATAAATGAACGCAATATCCGATTTCCTCCTTTCTAATTTGACGTCCCCTCTATTATAACTCAAAATTGCTATATACGCAAGGAGAAAAATAAACTTTTAGGGTCCTTTAGAATTTGTATGAGCTATGTGGAAAGATAGTGATGATCTATCAAGCAGTAGGATGTTTTCTTGACTCGCATGATATAATATAATTGACATTGGTAGAAAGGGATTTATATTTCATTTGACATATAAGCTCGAAAAGTGATATAATATAGCCAGTTTGATACTTTACCCAGATACTGTGAGGGGTAAGTTGTGGGAGATAATAAGATCGATAGAATAGGGATCCTATTGGAAAAGGAGTATGGGCGGAAGGAGTGGGTGACGCATGGCGATCCTCTAAGCGAATTGATCGGGACGATCCTGTCCCAAAACACTTCTGATAAGAATTCTCACAGAGCTTTTGAGAATCTTCGCCGAAGATTTAAGGATTGGGAGGAGGTAAGGAATGCTTCTTTAGGGGAGATTAGAGAGGCTATAAAGGTGGGTGGCTTAGCTCAGATAAAGGCTAAGAGGATAAAGGATATTTTAAACGAAATCCTTGCTAGACAAGGGAGTTTAGATCTATGGTTCTTAGCTGATTTATCTATTAAAGAAGCTAGAGATTATCTGCTGTCCTTTGAGGGGGTGGGACCTAAGACCGCGGCTTGTGTTTTATTATTCGCCTTGGGGAAGCCATCTCTTCCCGTGGATACCCATATCAATAGAGTATCCAAGCGGTTAGGACTTATAGGTGGAAAAGTCGGCGCTGATAAAGCTCATAATCTCCTTCAGGAGATGATACCCGATGAGGATATTTACTCCTTTCATCTGAATATGATCGCTCATGGAAGGAGGATATGTCATTCTCGCTCGCCGTTGTGTAACGAATGCGTTCTGGCGGAGGAATGCGATTATTTTTCAACATAAAATTAGGTGAAGTTGCTGCCTGTTTTGGTAGGTAGGCAGGATGAAGGATGAGGATAAGACAAAAGAGCAACTTATAAATGACTTGGTGGAAATGCATCAACGAA
>CAZSTA010000192.1:0-6891 GCA_964609495.1 uncultured bacterium
CTTATTGCTCGGTTGGGTAACTATCCCAATGGCTAACGCCGAAAAGATGACCCTGTCGTTAATAGATTGGCATCAGCCTAGGATGAACCTTTATGAGGAGAGGGTTAAGGAATACGAGCAGGTTAATCCCGATGTAAAATTCGAGCCAACTATTATCCCTTGGGAATCATTCTGGGAAAAAGCCTTAGCTGGGGCAGCCGCGGGGAAGCCGGTGGGCGATGTGATGCAATTTCATAACGCCAAGACAAGTATATTCATGGGGTTACTAGAACCCTATCCTGAGGATCTCTTCCCTCTGGATAAGATGCGGGAGGAATTCTTCACCTTTGATCAAGCCTATGTCTTCGATGGTGAATTCTACTTCTATCCCGGTGGAATAATGAGCTCTCTTCTCTTCTACAACAAGAAGATGTGGGATGAGTCGGGGATAGCGGAGTTTCCGAAGACTTGGGAGGATCTAAGGGCAACTGCTAAGAAGCTGACGAAATATAGCGAGACAGGTGAGATCGATATCGCTGGTTTGGCTTTCAATGGCTATGGTGGCTTGCTCTGGGACGACTTAAATTATCAAGTGGGTGGTTGGCACTATAATGAAGGTGGAACTGGAGTCGAGTGGGATACCGAGGCTGGACGAAAAGCTGTAACCTTCATTTGGGAGTTGATGTTTAAGGATAAGGTTAATTCCCCAGGCTTTTTGGGCTGGATGGAGGCTTTCGGCACGGAGAAATCAGCTATGGTATATGGCTGGACTTGGTTCCGAGGCTGGATGGATGTCACCTATCCAGATGTTGAGTATATAGTCTCGGTTCTTCCCACTCCCGATGGGGATATGTGCCCCGCCGTAGCTAGGAATAACTATGAGTGTGAGCTAGCTATTCCTAAGGCTACTCCTGAGGATAAGAAGAAGGAGGGCTTCAAGTTCATCAAGTGGCTATTCGATGACGATCAACTCTTCATCGATATGAATATAGCTCTAGCTAGAGTTCCTGGTAGATTGAGTCTGTGGGATGATCCTCAGATAACAGGGGATAAGGTAGTGGGAGTTCTGGCTAAGCAAATTCCTTATACTGTCTTCCCTGGTGAGTGGCCAGATAGAGGAGGAGCAGATCCTCTGACGCGAATGGAGGATGCCATCAGAAACGAGATGGATCCTCTTGAGGCTTTGAAGATGGCTGAGGAAGATGCCAATATGGCTTTGGCGGATAAGCCGGTGGATTGGGTAGTGGAAAGAGAATATAGTCCACCTTGTGAGTAAGCCGAGATTGGATGCTGTCAGCTCTCGGGGCTGACAGCATTTTTAATAAGAAGCGAGATAAATTAGTAAGGTATCAGATCCTCAATATTTATACATTTTGCAACTTCCCTTGACAATCAGACTAATTTGAAGTATAATTGAAACGCCCTAACAAAAGAATTACTTATGATAAGTGTCAGCTTGGGAAAGCACTATTTGAGAGGATAAGGAGGTGATATTATAGAGTAATAGATAAATTTATTTTATCCTGTAATGTCTGATAAACACCTATAAATTAAGGAGGGTAAAAAATTGAAAGGTAAAGTTATAATCTTATCAACGCTCTTTGTAGCAGCCTTATTGTTCAGTTGGGTAACTATTCCCACAGCTAATGCTGAGAAGATGACTCTGTCGTTAGTAGATTGGCATGAGCCTCGAATGATCCTTTATGAGAAGAAGACTAAGGAATACGAACAGGTTAATCCCGAGGTGAAAATCGAGACAACCATTATCCCTTGGAGTGAGTTCTGGCAAAAAGCCTTAGCTGGGGCAGCCGCCGGGCAAGTGCTGGGTGATGTGATGCAATTCCACAATGCTCAAACCAGCACGTTTATGGGACTTCTGGAGCCATATCCCGAAGATCTCTTCCCTCTGGATGAGATGCGGGAGGAATTCTTCGCCTTTGATCAAGCCTACGTCTTCGATGGCGAATTCTACTTCTATCCTGGGGGGATAATGTCCCCTCTTATGTTCTACAACAAGAAGATGTGGGATGAGTCGGGGATAGCGGAGTTTCCGAAGACTTGGGAGGATCTAAGGGCAACTGCTAAGAAGCTGACGAAATATAGCGAGACAGGCGAGATTGATATCGCTGGTTTAGCTTTTAATGGTGCTGCTGGCTTTATCTGGGACGACTTCAATTATCAAATGGGAGGCTGGACATACAGCGAAGAGGGCGGCACTAGGGTCGAATGGGATACTGAGGAGGGACGAAAAGTTGCAACCTTCATTTGGGAGTTGATGTTCAAGGATAAGGTTAATTCCCCAGGCTTTTTGGACTGGTCGGAGGCTTTTGGCACGGAGAAATCAGCTATGGTGTATGGCTGGACTTGGTTCCGAGGCTGGATGGATGTCACCTATCCAGATGTTGAGTATATAGTCTCGGTTCTTCCCACTCCCGATGGGGATATGTGCCCCGCCGTAGCTAGGAATAACTATGAGTGTGAGCTAGCTATTCCTAAGGCTACTCCTGAGGATAAGAAGAAGGAAGGCTTCAAGTTCATCAAGTGGCTATTCGATGACGATCAGCTCTTCATCGATATGAATATAGCCCTAGCTAGGGTTCCTGGTAGGTTGAGTCTATGGGATGATCCTCAGATAACAGGGGATAAAGTATTGGGAGTTCTGGCTAAACAAGTTCCTTATACTGTCTTCCCCGGTGAGTATCCGGCCAGAATAAGTGATCCTCTGACTCGAATGGAGGATGCTATCAGAAACGAGATGGATCCTCTTGAAGCTTTGAAGATGGCTGAGGAAGATGCCAATATGCTCTTGGCGGATAAGCCGGTGGATTGGGTAGTGGAAAGACAGTATAGTCCACCTTGTGAGTAAGCCGAAATCAGATACTGTCAGCCCCGAGAGCTGACAGTATCTTTTTCTAAAATTTATTTGAGGAGCGAGGTAAATGGAAGGTAGTGTTAAACTCAGACCTAGACGCAAATTCTTTAACGAGACAAACTTGTTGATCTTAGCGGCGATAGTCCCCTGCATATGCTTCTATATAATCTTCTCTGGAGTACCGATGATTTATGCCCTTTATTTGAGCTTCCATAAATGGTCCTTCACCACTCCTCCCCAATGGGCAGGAACTGCAAACTTCGTCAAGGTATTTACCGGCGACAAGATATTCTATAAGGCGCTTAAAAACACCCTATACTATGCGGTAGTTACTGTCCCAGTGGGTATGGTGTTGGCCCTCATGGTAGCTTTGATGGTCAATAGCGTCAAGAGACTCACCGGTGTGATTCGAACGATATACTTCATTCCAGTGGTGACCTCTATGGTAGCCTGTGCTGTTGTCTGGAGATGGTTATATCAACCCCGCTTTGGGCTATTCAATACGATTCTAAGTATGATGGGGCTTAAGAAACTTATGTGGTTAGATTCGCCGAGCTTAGCTATGCCCAGCGTTATAGCTATGAGCATCTGGAAGGGATTGGGATTCACCGTTGTGCTCTTCTTAGCTGGACTGCAAGGCATACCTCGAACCTTCTATGAGGCGGCTGAAATTGATGGAGCTAGTAGGTTAAAGGTTATACTTTACATCACTATACCATTACTAAGACCTACTATCGCTTTTATATTGATAACCGGGATGATCGGTAGTCTCCAGGTGTTCTCCCAGATGTATATTCTAACTCAAGGAGGTCCGCTATACGCTACGACTACCATTGTATATCATCTCTATTTACGCGCCTTTGAATTCTTTCAGATGGGTTACGCTTCATCAATAGCTTTCGTTCTCTTCATTATGATCATCACTTTCACCATGTTCCAGTTGAGAATGGCCCGGACAAAATGGGAGTACTGATATACCAGTAAGATAAGATCTGTTCTATAATTATAGAGGTGATCCAATGAATAAAGCGATATCAGGAGAAATTCGGGTAGCAAGAAAGCCTAATATCATCTCAAATATGGTTAAAAGACCCGGGAGTTTCATCAATGGTCTGCTTCTTGCTGTAGGTTCAATAATTATGTTAGCACCCTTTGTTTGGATGGTATCTACCTCCTTCAAGCTTCCCGCTGAGGTGATCGCTTATCCTCCGATCTGGATTCCCAGCCAGGTAACGTTAGAGCATTACAAAAAGGTGTTCATTGAGATGGCTTTCCTTCGCTTTTTCTTCAACAGCGCCTATATCTCAGTAACGGTAACCTGCATCGCTGTATTCACTAGCGCTTTTGTGGGCTATGTCTTGGCGAAATTCCAGTTTTGGGGGCGTGATGTCATCTTCTTGGCGATCTTATCCACTATGATGATTCCCTTCCCGGTTACGATGATACCTCTATACTTAATGATGTCCAAATTCGGATGGTTAGATTCTCACTTAGCTCTTATTATACCAGGGCTTTACAGCACCTTTGGGATCTTCCTGATGCGACAATTTATGCATACTGTTCCTAATGAATTACGGGAGGCCGCGAGGATAGATGGTTGCTCCGAGTTCCGCATCTTCTGGACGATCGTTCTCCCCTTATGCAAACCGGCTCTAGCAGCTCTAGGCATTTTCACCTTTATGTGGAACTGGGACAGCTTCATCTGGCCCCTAATAGTTCTTCAGAATAAGCTGAGATTTACTCTACCGGTGGGATTAGCGATGTTTGCCAATCAGTGGTGGACAGATTATGCTCTGGTTATGGCTGGCGCTACGGTAACTGTTACTCCTGTTCTCATCGTATTTTTGATCTTACAGAAGAGGTTCATTGAGGGGATAACGCTTACAGGACTCAAAATATAATTCTCATTACCGTTCTCAAGTAGAAGATTATGTTCTAAGCAGGCAATAATGTTTAATATATAAGAAAATATCGGAAAGGGGAGAGATATTATGTCGAAAGAGACTATGACGCCGCGAGAACGTTGGTTTGCTGTGCTTAACCGTGAGAAGCCAGATCGGGTCCCGATGGACTATTGGGCTACTCCTGAAGCTAACGAGAAACTTATGCGACATCTAGGCTGTGAGAACGAGAGAGCCTTATTTGACCGTTTACACATCGATAAGGTTATGAGCGTGGGTCCAGTTCCTTATTCGTTGGGCTTTCTGGGAGAGGGTGAAGACATTTTCGGTTGTCGTTACAGAGATGTAAATTATGGAACAGGTGTGTACTCGGAATGTATCTATAATCCGCTGGCTAAATATGAGACGCTTGAGGAGATCGAGCGGGAATATAAGTGGCCCAGCCTGGATGGGCTTGATTATTCTGGGATTCCTGATCAGGTCGTAGGTAAAGAGGATTATCCTATTCAGGGAGGTGGTTCGGAGCCTTTTTTGACCTACAAGAATCTGCGTGGCCAAGAACAGGCATTTATGGATTTAATACTTAATCCCGAAATTGTGCATTTCTGTCTCGATAAGCTATTTGACCTCGCCTACCAAAATACCCTGCGGATATATGAGCAGATACCCGGCAAGGTTATGCTCACCTATGTGGCGGAAGATCTTGGGACTCAGGCGGGTCTGATGTACTCACCTGAGCAAATTCACGAATTTTTGATCCCTCGTATGAAACGTATGATGGATCTTGCTCATGAAACGGGGGCTTTTGTGTTTCATCATAGCGACGGAGCTATTCGGGAGATTGCTCCTGATATGATCGCTGCTGGCATAGATATCTTGAATCCTATCCAATGGCGTTGCAAAGGTATGGAGCGCGAGGGTCTCAAACGTGATTTCGGTGATAAGGTGATCTTTCACGGAGGAGTTGATAACCAATACACCCTGGCATTTGGTTCGGTTGAGGAGGTTCGCCAAGAGGTTAGAGACAATCTTCGTATTCTGGGGGAGGGTGGTGGTTATATCCTCGCTCCATGCCACAATATCCAGGCGGTCAGTCCAGTGGAGAACATTGTGGCGATGTATGAGGAAGGATACGCCAACGGTTGGAATTGATAGCGGATAAGAGACCTAGCTTATTGAAAATAGAGTAAGTTGTTTGATAATAAGAGGGGATAGGCTGGCTGATCTATCCTTCTCTGTGTTGAATTATGAAAGATACTGTTATAGTAGGACTATTTAGAGAAGGATTTAGAGTTGAAAGGACTCTAATAGTTGATATGATAATAGGGGGATTATAATTATGACAACGAATAATATCGCTAAACTCATAATTGCTATTGTAGTTTGTCAATTAGCAGGTGTCGTTGGTTCCTTATTTACCTATCCTTCAATTCCAACCTGGTATGCTACACTTGAAAAACCAGTTTTTAGTCCGCCCAATTGGCTTTTTGCTCCCGTTTGGATCACCCTTTTCGTTCTAATGGGCATTTCAGCGTATTTGATATGGAACAAAGGGTTAGAAAATAGAGAGGTAAAAATAGCCTTGTCCATATTTGGCATCCAACTGGTGTTAAATGCATTGTGGTCATTCCTATTCTTCGGGCTGAAATCCCCATTTTATGCTTTTATAGAGATAATAATACTTTGGGTTGCAATTGCGCTTACTATTATGAAATTTCTCAAGATTTCTAAGAAAGCAGGCTTATTGCTCCTTCCGTATATAGCCTGGGTAAGCTTCGCGGCGATTCTCAATTTTTACATCTGGATTCTCAATTGAGCAAGCGAGAGGATATATGAAAGGGAACTAATAACATACGGATATATATGATCTGGGCAGGCATTTGGTGAGGGGTTCTCCAGCAAATTCTGATAAAATAGATTGGTGTTGGAAAAAGTGATAAGAAAGGGGAGGAAAAGATTTAAGGTTAGAGAGGGAGTTATAGAGCAATTGAAACCTAGCTTGGACTTATTTAAGTTGTGCTTCGAAACATCTCCCTATTTGTCTCTCCCCTATCCTTTAATCCCAGTCAGACCCCCTTTGATCGTTGCTCTAATTCTTTATTTCTGGCCTCTAAGTATCCTAGCTTATAGATGGCTATA
>CAZSTA010000193.1:0-6791 GCA_964609495.1 uncultured bacterium
CTGACACTTTTTCATTTATAGAAGCGCCGAATCCACTTTCTGATACAAATCCTACTTATCCACTAATTGAAAAAGAAGTTCCTGCTATCGGCGATCCCTTTTTTGATCTTCGCTTTGGAACAATTCTCACCCGTGCGACAGAAATTGATGGCTATAGAGGAAGACACGAATATTCTCGTTTTGACCCTTTCAATAAAGACCAATCTATGATTATCTTGGATATAGAGGAGTTATGGAATATATACAGCACTCAGTCATTTCCCTATAACCAGGCCAGTAATCTGGTTATGGCAGTTCATCTGGAGGAGCTTCGCTGGGATCCAAATGATCCGAACTTGATTTGGGGGGTAGATGAGTTCAGCATAAAGACGGTCGACGTATCGACCGGACAAACAACTGTTATAAAGGATTTCTCACTGGATCCAATAATGGGCCCTATTATTGCCCAAGAAAATGTTTACCGGATCACTATGAAGGATGAGGGTGAATCATCTCTAGATAAGCGATACTGGGCGTTCTTTCTTCAAGGTGATGCCCAGGAGGATTATAACCAACGGTATATCTTTACCTGGGATAGAGATGCAGATACTATACTGGGGGTATACGAGATCGCTCCTGACGAAACCGAACTTGACTGGATCGGTATGTCTCCCTTGGGTAACTGGGTCTTGATTGGTGGGGACTCGTATAATGGAGGCAACCTTGCGGGACTCACCATGGCAAATAAAGAACTTACCCAGTTCCATAGATTGGACTATACCACCGCTCATTCTGATGTAGGACTAGATACTGATGGGAATGAAGTTATTGTGATGCAAAATACAAGAACAGATTATATCGATTTGATCCCCATTGATCTAAATACCCGGCCAATTCTGGAGCTAGGTGGGAGTTATGAAAACACTAATCACATCCCCATCGTGCGGTTGTTTTATTCAGATGAATCTTCGCATGGATTTCAGGATGGTATCCATATCTCCTGTAATGTTCCCGGATATTGTGTGGTATCTACTACCATAGAGCCTGGACTGCAAGAACAAAATTGGTTGGATCGAACCATTATCTTAGTCAGACTGGACAAGCAGAATCCGCGTGTATTCTATTTAGCAAAGCTATATAACACAACTGAAAGTTACTGGGAAGAAACTCAGGCAACTATAACAAACGACGGTTCAAAAGTAGTCTGGGCGTCAAATTGGAATCGGGCCGTTGGACAGGAAGAGGTTTTTTTGATGCAATTGACTATGCCACCCAATTGGAAAGAGCTAACTTCAAGGAGATGAGTTAGCTGAAATTGTCCACCTTGAACGGAAGGATATTATTGCCGTGCATCTGTCTGATGTTTGAGGTAATGATGATAAAGCTGGATTAGAAACATTTATAATCGCCTTTTTCGTAATTGCTGGGGTTAGGGCCGCTTCGATAATCTCGAACTGGAAGGTGAAATTATGAATCAAATAATAATGCATCCAATCGGAATAATCCACTCGCCTTATAAAGAAGGTAAGGATATTCCTATCCAGGGGATTTTTAAGGACAAAATAGAGGCTTGGATCGAATTAGAAGATAAATATGTCAATGGCTTAAAAGACTTGGATAAATTTAGTCATGCCATAATAATATACTATTTCCATAAGTCGCAGAGGGAGGAAATCGAAGGAAAACCGTTTCTTGAACAAAATAAACACGGGATATTCGCCATAAGAAGCCCCCACCGCCCCAATCATATAGGACTCTCTATTGTAAAAATCAAGAGGATCGAGGGGAACAAAATGTATTTTACGGAAGTAGATGTTTTAGATGGAACACCTCTTCTCGATATAAAACCCTACGTCAAACATTTTGATAGCCGAGAAAATGTTACTTCTGGCTGGTTAGATAAGCACTTCAAAAATGGAAATATTCCGGATGAGACCATTATAAAATAATAGAGGAGTAAATTGATTAATAAAAATCTCTAATTCCACCAAATACCAACTCAAAAAGAGGATATTACATATTAAAGGAAAGAAATAAGGATGAGTGAAAGAATAGGATTCGGGCTTCAGACTAAATTAATACTGATCTTCCTAATTATCACCCTCATCCCAATGGGAGTGGTGATGTATATAGCCTATCAGCGCGTCGCTGAACGTTTCAATACTATGGCTCAGGAGAGAATCAAGAATACCTTGCAACATATCGAGGAGGAATATAACAATAAACAAAACGAGCTCCTAAACGAGGTAGAGAGGATATTAGAAGCGAGAAGCTTCGATATAAAGAGACTCCTGCTCCAAGGTCCCCAGTCGACACTCATTGATCTGGCAGTCGAGATGCGTGAAGCTCGAGGACTAGATATTCTGGAGATAGGCGATCAAGAGGGAACTGTCCTAGCTAAAGGAGATGAACGAGCTGGCTTTGGCTTCAGCCGGGGGGATGAGGAGGAGATCGAAAGAGCCTTGAAAGGAGAAACGGTTACGACGCTTTCCCGAGAGAGAAGATTAGGCAGAAATTATCTGATGATAGAGGCGATCGTGCCTATACGATATTCCAGCTCGAACATCGGCACCGTATTAGGAGGCTATATCCTTGATAAGAAATTCGCTCAGCGATTGAAAGAGGTAAGCTCAGCCGAGATAATCATCTTAAATGATGATGAGATCGAGACTTCCACTATAAATACCTCCAATGCGGGCGAGAGTCTCTATTCATATCTTCAACCGCTTCTAAGTAAAATCCATAAAGGGGGATATCTGGGTACTATCACCCTCTCTCAAGATAGATATAATCTCGGAAGTGTTCCTCTGAGAGCAACGAATAAAGAGATACTAGGAACGATATTGATCGGTATCTCCGATAAGGAGAGAATGCAAACGATAAAGGATATGAGCCAACTTTTCCTTATTCTAGCTCTAGGAGGAGTTTTGATAGCTTCTGCCTTAGGATATTTCATCGCTAGAGGTATAACTCGCCCCATAAGGGAGTTAGTTCGAGGAGCTAAAGCCATCGCGGCTGGAGATCTGGAGCACCAGATCATAACCAGATCGAGAGATGAGGTGGGAATGTTGGTAGGTGCTTTCAATCAGATGGCCACCGATCTAAAGGAAAATCGAGAGAGAAGGATCCGAGCGGAGAGGCTTGCCGCCTGGAGGGAAGTTGCTCGCAAGGTAGCTCATGAGATAAAAAATCCCCTATTTCCTATTCAACTCTCCATTCAAAGCCTCCGCTCGATGTATCAAGCGAATAGAGAGGGCTTTGAAGATATCTTCGATGATTGCACCACCACTGTTTTAGAAGAGGTGGAGGTTCTAAAGAATCTAGCTTCCTCCTTCTCCGAGTTCGCGAAGATGCCCACTCTGTATTTCAAATTAGATAATGTAAATGATATACTAAGGAGCGTCTTAGCTCCTTATATACAGGATGGATCCCCCTCCTATATTCATACAGAACAAAAGGTAGAGATCGAAGCTGATTATGATGATAATATCCCAGATACTATACTCGATAGGAAACAACTCAGCCAAGCTTTCTTAAATCTAATCTCCAATGCCTTAGATGCTATGGATGGAGGGGGGAAATTGAAGATAAAAACTGCCCTGGTAAGCTCTAATTCAGGAGAAAATGAGATCTGGGTGGAATTCACAGATAATGGTCCTGGCATACCAGAGCAGATAAGAGATAAGGTATTCAACCCCTACTTCACCACTAAGAAGACGGGAACTGGCTTAGGTTTAGCTATAACTAATAGGATTATAATAGATCATAGAGGGAGGATTGAAGTTCGGAGCGAGGAAGGAAAAGGCACTACCTTTACCCTTATCCTTCCCACCAGCTCCAGTTAAATTATGTCTTCTGATAAAAGCACTATTCTCGTTGTTGATGATGAGAAGAATATACTGAGATCGCTATCAACCGCTCTCAAGATCGAGGGCTATGCCGTATTAACCGCTCAGGAAGGTGAGGAAGCCCTTCGACTTATAGAGGAGAAACCAATAGATCTGGTGATGCTGGACGTTTGGATGCCGGAGATGGATGGTTTAGATGTCCTGAAGAGAATAATGAAGATAAGACCAGATTTAGTCGTTATAATGATGTCTGGTCAAGCGACGATTGAGGCCGCGGTAAAAGCTACGAAGTTAGGAGCTTATGACTTCATCGAAAAGCCGATCTCGATCGAGAAGATCTCCCTTACGATAGAGAACACGCTCAAGTTCAAGCGTCTGGAAAGGGAAAACTTAACTTTACGGCAGGCAGTTGGGCAAAAGTATGTTATGATCGGAGAAAGCCCTGAGATGAGACGCCTCTTCGCCCAGATAAAGCAAGTAGCTCCTACTCATAGTCGGGTCCTCATCTCCGGGGAGAATGGAACTGGTAAGGAGTTAGTCGCTTGGGCGATCTACCAGAATAGCACTCGTCGCGATAAACCATTTGTCAAGGTCAATTGTGCCGCTATCCCTGAGGATCTTATTGAGAGCGAGCTTTTCGGACATGAGAAGGGAGCTTTCACCGGTGCCACTCAAATGCGTCATGGAAAGTTTGAGTTAGGGGATGGAGGGACGATCTTTCTCGATGAGGTGGGGGATATGAGTCTGAAGACTCAGGCTAAGGTATTGCGCGTCTTAGAGTCAGGAGAATTTGAACGCGTGGGAGGATCTAAGCCGATCACGGTGGATGTGCGTGTTATCACCGCAACGAATAAGGATCTCAAGGAGGAGATTCGCCAGGGAAACTTCCGTCAGGATCTATACTATCGCCTCAACGTTATTCCTATCTTTGTTCATCCTCTAAGGGAGAAGAGGGAGGACATCCCTCTGTTGATCGAACATTTCCTTCACGAATTTTGTGAGGAATATGGAAAGAGACGGAAGCGGATGACTCCCGAGGCAATACAGATATTGAGGCGACACGATTGGCCCGGAAATATACGGGAATTGAAGAACATAGTCGAACGAATAGTGATTATGGTTCCGGGTGATGAGATCGATGTAGAAGATGTGCGCCCTCTATTTATGGAACCAGTTGATATCGGCACTTATGATGATGCTCTCTCCTTGAAGGACGCAGTCAATGAATTCGAGAGGGACTATATACTTCGCAAGTTGGAGGATAATGATTGGAATGTCAGTCAAACGGCGGAGATTCTCAAGATCGAGAGGAGCCATCTTTACAAGAAGATGAGAAGCTACGGGATAAAGAAGCCCCAATATGCTTAGAAGATCTTCTACAATAGTCTTAGAAAGGAGATAAATTGATGTCAACTGAAAGAGTGCGAGCCGCGGTTATGGCTGCCCCTGGTAAGATTGGAGTGCAAGAGTTTCCTCGCCCTTCCTTGGAGGAGGGAGCATTGTTAGTGAAAATGGAAATGTCTGGGATATGCGGGACCGATAAGCATACCTATAGAGGGGAGGGAATTCAATATGGAGGGACTAAAGCAGAGACAAGAACTCCCTTCCCTATAATCCCCGGTCATGAAAACGTAGGGATCGTAGCGGAGATAACTAATAGAGCTTGTAAGGATATAGAGTTCAGCGGAAAGCCACTTAAGGAGGGTGATAGAGTGGTTATATGCCCCGACATCGTCTGTGGTAAATGCTATTACTGCAGATACATCGCTGGTTATTTATGGTGTGATAACCCTAAAGGATATGGCAATATGAGCTGTGCAGACCCTCCTCATCTATTAGGGGGATGGTCTGAATATCTATACGTAATGCCCGCCAGTTATGTCTATAAAGTCCCAGAGGATATCCCTCCTCGAATTGCTGTTTTAGCAGAGCTAATGGCGGTCACCTATAACCTAGACAAAGCTAAGGAATTCTTCTCGATGTCAGGTGAACCATTCGGTTTCTGCGATACAGTAGTTGTGCAAGGCGTTGGCCCATTGGGATTATGTCATCTGATCAAAGCCCGGATGCTGGGAGCAGGAGACATTATCGCGATAGATAAATCCGAATTTCGCTTGAATATGGCTAAGGAGTTCGGAGCAGATTATATAATAAATATAAAGGATACTACTTCCGAGGATAGGATAGACTATGTAAGAGATTTAACTGAAGGAAGAGGAGCAGATGTAGTGATAGAATGCGCGGGAGTGCCTCAGGTTATCCCTGAAGGACTGGAGATGCTTCGTCGAGGAGGAATGTATATCGAAACTGGGAATTTCGTGGATATGGGAGAGGTATCAATTAACCCCCATCGTCATCTCTGTGCTAAGAACGTTCGCTTGATCGGCCTTACTAATCATCCTAATACTGGCTATGTCCCTACCCTCAAAGCGTTCAGAAAATATGGTCATATCTTTCCCTTCGAGAAGATAGTAACTCACTTCTATACCATAGATGAAGCGGATAAGGCCCTTGAGAAGTCGATGGAGATGGATAGCATGAAGGTAGTTATCACCCCCTAAGTGATAATAGCGATTAGAACTTGTGATCTATACCGTTATTTATAGGCGTCGGATTTTTTGATTCGATGCCTATTATTTTTATCCATACCTCTTGACATTATTTATGACATATGTTACAATTCTAATGCTCCGCTCGAGATATAATGAGGATAAGATACAGATAATATGCAAGAAAGCATATTTTAGCAGTGAGTTATCCGACATTGCGACGGCGGGGAAGATAGTGAGGATTAGAAGGGGAAAGGTGTTAAACTTATAGTAGAAGACAAAAGTCGATTTAATAATTTCGCTCATATTAGATTCTGCGTGCTTAGCTAAGGTTTCAAATTTAAATCACCCTCCCCTAACCCCTCCCATCGAGGGAGGGGAATAAGAAGAGCAGTCCTATCTGGATGTTCCCTCT
>CAZSTA010000194.1:0-6704 GCA_964609495.1 uncultured bacterium
GTTATCTCGATATACGAGATAACTAATATCATATATCGAGGTTCATTTGTTTAATGAGGATAGAGATATCCTGCCTTTAATACCAACTTAGGATATTCTTAATTCCTCGAAGTTGCCATATTTTCCCTGTAAGATATTGAATCTATGCTAACTTGAGGAGGTGGTGATCGAATTTTTGAAGATTGTTGGAGGATTTAGAAATCTTGGGAGTGTAGTATCTTTAAGAAATTTAAAAGGAGGAGTTTCAATGAGAAAGGTAAATTTGTTCTTGCTAACTTTTATACTCTCTTTAGTTCTATCCCAGTTAATTGCGATCGATATATCTCTAGCCTCGAGTAAGTCTGGGATCGAGCTATCTGAACACGAACCGTTTATGTGGAATAGGGATATTCCAGAGCCTACCAAGAAGATCGCAGTTGAGCATTGGAGAGCTACAGATCCAGTTTTCGAAGAGATTATCAACAGGGAGATCGCGGCTTTCGAGAAGGATCATCCCAATGTAAAGGTTGTCTATAATACCTTTCCCGGAGAAGAATATACTAGAAAGCTATCCTTGGCAGTTGCTGGAGGATCTGCTCCGCTTATCGCTGAAGCTGATAGTTCCTATATCCCCCAATATGCCGATCTGGGGTTGGCAATATCTATGAATGACTATGCTAACCCAGATTATATAGAGGATCTTATCCCTGGTGCTTATGGCTCTGTTGTCTGGAAGGATAATATCTATGGCTTCCCTAATGAAGCCACCAACTTGGAGTTCATCTACAACAAAGATATCTTTAAAGATGCTGGCCTGAATCCTCCTAAGACTTACAATGAATTTATCGAGGCTGGTCAGAAGCTGACCCTAAGGGATGAAGAGGAAAAAGTTACGCAGTGGGGTTTCATGCGGGCTTCAGGAGTAGATGGATGGAGCATGCATGTAACTTGGCAATTCTTGTGGGCGAATAGAGCTACCATCCTAAATGAATCTGGAACTGAACCAGCGGTTACGACTCCTGAACTCATCAAGGCTGTCCAAGATATCTCTGATATTTACAATAAATATCAGATCGCTCCCTTGGCAACTGTTGACGTCTCAGCTTTCAGTTTCGAGGCTAGTAATGTAGCTATGACACAGCAGGGATGTTGGATGACAGGATATCTCAGAAATCAATACCCCGATCTCAACTACGGTGTGATTTCCTTTCCTCTACCTGAAGGAGGAGATCCATTCAATGGAGTTTATGGAGGCTGGATATCCTTCGCTACCAGACAGTTCAATGCAGCAGACGAAGATTCTAAGAATGCCACTCTATTATGGCTAGCGTATTATGGATCGGGTAAATCTACGCTCACCTTCTTCAGAGATTACGGGACTTTGCCTCCGAAACAATCCACTTATACCGATCTAATCGATTTCTCCACTTTGAGCGAGCAAGAGCAAGCATTTTTAGAGCTGATGAAGACGAATACGAGAGCTAGGATGAATCATCCGCGGTATTTGGATATCACCACAGCTTTGATGAACGGCATCCAAAATGTGATCTACAAGGGGATAGATGCGGCTACAGCTATGCAGAATACCGATGCCGAGATAAGAGGCATCCTAGAGGAGTATGAGGAGAGTAAATAGACTTAGACTAGTAGATGTTTAGATCAAATTAAAAGTGTGATTTATAGTGGCTGTTGGGTTGTAAAACTCGACAGCCACCTTTCAGGAGTTGGAGGAGTAAAATGAATAAAGGCGAAAATTATAAGGAGACCCTATGGACTAGAGCTTTGGCAGCTTTCTTCGATAATCAATCGATCACCGCTTATCTCTTTATCTCCCCTGCCTTCTTTCTTCTTTTGATCTTCAGCATCTTCCCTATAGTATATGTGATCTACATAAGCTTCACCAATTATAATTTACTCAAAGTAGGTTATAAGCTGGTGGGTTTCGCCAATTACACCAAGTTATTCGGGAATTCTCTCTTTTGGGGAGCGATGAGGAATACAGCTTATTACGTTCTCGGCTTTGTTCCCCTAAATTATATCTTTGCGCTAGCTCTGGCTTTGCTTCTCAACCAGAAGGTTAAGCTAAGAGGATTCTTCCGAGCAAGCTATTATATTCCAGTTGTTACCTCTATGGTAGTGATCGCTTTCCTCTGGAAGATCGTATATAGCTCTGCTGGTCCGCTGAACTATTCGTTAGGGCTATTTGGCATTCCTCCGCAGAAGTTCTTAAACAGTGTCACTCAGGCGTTGCCTTCAATTATAGTAACTAGTGTGTGGCAATCAGTGGGATTTAATATGATTCTTTTTCTAGCTGCTCTTCAGACTATTCCTCCGGAGCTCTATGAGGCAGCTATAGTAGATGGGGCATCCCGTTGGAAACAGTTTAGGTATATCACTTTGCCTCTCCTTAAAGGAATCAGCACCTTTATCATAATTATGTCCACTATGGGAGCTTTCAGAGTATTTACCGAGATATATATGATGACTCAAGGAGGACCGGCAAGAGCTACTACTACAATCGTATATAAGATATATACCGAGGCTTTTGGCAACTTCAACCTGGGTTATGCCTCGGCTATGTCGATGATTCTCTTCCTTCTGATCATCGTCTTAACCCTGATCCAGCTTGAGATAAGGGCAAGGAGTGATTAGAACTATGCCCCCCAAAAAATTAATCCAGAGGTCCGGGATATTTTACAATGTGATCAAGAGAGTCGAGAGAGTCTTTCTCTACATCCTGTTGATCTGCGGAGTAATCATTTTTCTTAGTCCCTATATCTTTATGGTTATAAGCTCCTTTAAGGCTAACAATGCTGAGATATTCACCTATCCTCCTCGCTTGCCGGTTATATGGCATATAGAGACCTATACTTCTTTATTCAAAGAAAACATCTTCGGTCGATACTTCTTTAATACTATATTAGTTTCGACTGTAACTACTTTTTTAGCGCTTCTGGTGAACTCTCTAGCAGCATATGCCTTTGCCAGATTGGAGTTTAAAGGCAAGCATTTTCTCTTTATATTTCTCCTCACAACCTTGATGATCCCTTTTGAAACGGCTATGGTCCCTCTATACTTGCTGATAAATAAATTTGGCTGGTTGAATGACTATAAGTCTCTTATAATTCCAGGGATCGCAAATATGTTCTCCATCTTCTTTCTAAGACAATATTTCCAAACTATTCCCAAGGATCTGGAGGATGCAGCTAGAATAGATGGCTGTTCCTATGTTGGCACCTACTTTCGAATAATAATTCCTCTCACCGTTCCCGCCCTGACCGCCATAGCGATCTTAACTTATCTTTGGAATTGGAATTCCTTCCTTTGGCCACTGATCGTTTTGAGTAAACGGGAGATGTATACTCTCCAATTGGGAATCGCTAATCTTCAAGGCCTATACACTACCCAATATGCAGCTATCTTGGCTGCTTCTGTAGTTGCTTCTGTCCCTATGATCGCGATCTTCCTGGCACTTCAAAGATATTTCATTCAAGGTATCGTGATGAGTGGCCTGAAAGGATAGGGGAGGAGATAATCGAGATCGGCGCATCGATAGAAACAAGGGAGATTTTATGTAAAAATAAGCACCTTCCAGATCTTTACATTTAGCTCCAAATACAGCTTGAAAAATCAGCTATACCGTGAATTATGTTTAAGAACGAGGAAGGGGGATAATACAAAAGTCTCCAAAATTTTTGCTCTATCCTTAAAAAATCCCTCGGCTTGGTCTTTATTCCTTGGTATAATTATCTTGATATATGAGATTAAATATTATCTTGACATATCTGCCCTTATTATACGGCACCAGCCTTCTCCTCACAATAACGCAAATTATAAGAAAAATTTTGTAAATCTATACTTGACAAATGACCAAAATGTGGGTATACTTTAAACAGAAACTAAATATCTGCTTGCAGGGAGGTGATAAGCAACCAATAGTGAAACCAGCCGTTATATTTGTGAGTGGTATTTTTCGCGTGCCACGAAGCATAGAAATGAACGAACGGTTCTCTTATAACCAATAGTTCTTTGGCACTATCAACACCAAATAGGGAGACTACCCGATTTTTAAGCAGGTTTTAAAAAGGTGCGTTTAAAACTTAGTAGGCAACATAGCCATTAGTTAGGAGGTAATAACAGATGCCAAAAATCATTTTTAGGATGAGATTTATTCTTGCGGTTATAATATTGGTAGGAATAATTTCTTGTGTAAGCGCAGTCTCTAATTTATCTTCTGCAGAGGAAATAGAAACTGACTACCAAGCAGTTATTTCAAACCTGAAAGAACTAATTGAGAATACCCCTACTCTCAAAGCACAAATTGATGAATCTATAAAGGTGCAAGATGAAAAATCTTACTGGCATAAAAAGTCAAGCGATGATTTTATCAAGTTTTTTGCCGAATGGCTCGTTTACAATCCCCAGCCAGAGGCCCCGGGAAAATATGTCAGGATCTTTGATGAATTTGCCAATTCGGGAGGAGCAGGAGAAATTCTTCTTAATAACAATGTTTTCAGCTCGTGGTTTATTGCGTTTATCAATGCTAGAGCACAGTACTTGGATACCGAACGTTCAGCTGCAATCCTTGCGCAATGGATGAAGTACCCTGATTTAAGGATAAATGAGTACATTGTGCCTAAAGGCGGTTTCAAGACTTTTAACGAATTCTTCTTGCGGAAAGTCAAACCAGAGGCAAGACCACTTGATGGCAAAGATGATTCTTCTGTAATCGTATCTCCAGCAGATGGCTCAATCTGTCAGATCTACGCCGAGGACTTAGATACGAATTACAAAATAAAAAGAGATGTAATAAACATCCGACAAGCGCTTAACAACAGCCCTTATGCCGATAAGTTCATCGGTGGAGCAGTTGTAGATATTTTATTATGGTTTACTGACTATCATCACTTTCACGCACCTATATCTGGTAAAATCGTCTCTATTGGCGAGTATGCCGGCTCATATAATTACAATTTCCGGAATGTAAACTGGTATCGGCAACTTGCAAAACATAAACGTTCCTGTTATATCATTGAAACCGAGAATTTTGGTTTGGTGGCTATGATTCCAATTGGCTTTTGGACTGTTGGATCAATCGTAACTGAGTGTAAACTTGGGGATTATATTAAAAAGGGAGAGGAAATCGGCTATTTTAAATATGGTGGTTCTTCCATCCTATTGGTTTTTGAACCTAATGCTGTAAAATTTACAATTCCTATCCCTGTTCAAGACAATGGTGATAAAGGCATTCCGGTTAAAGTAAGGCAAAAGATTGGCATAGCAACGCGCCGTTGATCTAGTCTACTCTGCAAGAGCTAGACATCTTCTATTGCTCTTTAGATCCGAATAAAGAGAACTACGACATAAGACTTATGGGCAATCCAGAGGAGGACATTAAAAACATCTTAAGGGAGAGATAATGGGAGGGCACGGCAACGTCGCCTAACTCAGCATAAAAGGTTCGTGCCTTATGGCACTCACCCAAATTCTGCCTTTGGCGAAACTTTCCAAACCTACATCCTAGTCCAGAATCCCAACTCCTCTTCTCAGATGGAGGCGATAAACAGCTATTATATTCGTGGATGGTATTTTTTTATTATAAGGAGGTGATAACATATCCACAGAAGAAATAAAAGCCACTATCCGTCGGGTCCTTGACGAAGCATGGAACAAAGGCAACGGGGACGTATTGGAGAAATTTGCGCCAAAGAAAGCATTGTAAGTGGTAGTAGAGCCTTCCCCGACTATCAAGTCACGATTGAGGTCGATTTTTAAGCAAGTTTTAAAAAGGTGCGTTTAAAACTTGTTAGGTGAAATTCGCAGTGAAAATAATTTGAAAGGAAATGAGACATGAGACAAATGAAAAGAACGATTTCTAAGATGAAACTTTATTTAGCAATAATAGTATTGGCAGCATCGATCCTTACCTTAAGCACAGGCTTTATAGGGGACGATAGTCATAAGCCGATAACTCGAGAGCTCATAGATTTAGTGGAGAGAAATCCGGAAATCCGGGACATGTTGGAAGCATCCATCGCCGAAGCTAAAAAAATAAATCCCGACCCGAAAACGAATCCTGTTCAGAGCTTGTCAGACTATTATGATTTCATAGACAGTGCATCAGAGCTCATCCCCCACGAAGTACTTGAGAATCCGTCCAATCTCATACGTGACCAAATACTGCAAAGTATCTGTTACTTTTATTTTCTGGTTGACCAACCCCTGCCTGAATTAAAAAACAAGGGTCTGTACAAGAATGCGATTCAGTACTACAAACCTTTTTCCTCATGGTCGCGCAATTTTGCCAAGACTTGGGGAGCGTTCCTTGATACCGAAAAGTCATGGAACCAAAAAACTTATCAGGAGTTTTATAACGACCCGAACTTCGGTTTACAGAAAGGGTGGTATGAGTCCTCATCTAACTGGAACACGTTTAACCGGTTTTTCTCCAGATACTTAAAATCGCCTAATGCGCGGCCTATCGCTTCGCCGAGCGACCCGACAGTCGTTGTTTCACCGGCTGATTCCGTCCCTCAGGGAATGTGGGCAATTGATAAAAATTCAAATATCCAGGTAGAAAACGGATTGGAAGTCAAACTTGCGCGTTATTACAGTGTCAAGGATCTGCTTGCTGAGGACAGTCAGTACAAGGATGCCTTTGCCAATGGCGTACTCACCCACACTTTCCTGAATGTATTTGACTACCACCGCTATCATTTCGCTGT
>CAZSTA010000195.1:0-2834 GCA_964609495.1 uncultured bacterium
CGGCTTCCCTCTTATAGCCTCTATCCCTAGAAGAAACAGATGCCTCCATCCAGAATAGGAAGGGGAAGAATATTAAAGAATCCAAAAGCGGTGTTTATAATAGCAGTAAGCTTTATTACCACAACTATACCAAGGGCTACCGCTTGCCCGATCATCCCAGCTATCCCCACCGGACCAGCTACAGCATTAGTAGCCTCGATCTGACCCTTGGCTACCATAATGAATGCCAATACAGTGATATATACCGTCTTGCCGATATCACTTACCGCCCGAGGGAAAGCTTTGAAGAAGCCGTATTTCTCGACGATCTGCTTGGGAACTAATATGACTCCGACCTTACCTACCCCTTCAGTTAGCTCAGGGGTGACCTTGAGAGCCACCTCTTCCCCCTCTCTTAATACTATTATGGGAAGCTCTCTGTCTGAACTAACCTTCAGAATGTCAATTGCATCCTGCATTCCCTTGACAGGCTTTCCATCTAAAGATACGATCTGGTCTCCTGCTTTTAGACCAGCCTGCTCCGCGGGAGAGTCGGCGACGACATCGGCTATAACCGTGGTGTCCATATCATACTCAGGGATGATACCACTGCTTCCCACCATAAAGAGGATCCACATCAGCAATATCGCCAAGACAAAATTCATAAATGGACCGGCAGATAGGACTAAGGCTCTCTTCCAAAGGGCTTTAGCTCGGAAGCTCCTCTCGCTATAGCTCTCCCGACCAAGTTCTTGCCCCTCCATCTTAACGAAACCACCTAAGGGGATAAGACATAGGGCATATTCAGTCTCCGCCCAAGTTGGTTCTTGGGTTTCCTCTTGCCCAGGCTCGATTCTATCCCTTCCTACTATATACCAACCTCTACCCCTTCGATAACTTATCAGGCGAGGGCCAAATCCGAAGGCAAAGCTATAAACTCTGATACCCATAGCCTTGGCTACCAAGAAATGTCCTAGTTCATGGACGAATACCGATCCTCCTATTACCAGAATTATCGCAATAGCTGAGGACAAAAACATCTCCCGCCTCCTTTATCAGAAAAGCTTTTCCCTTTTCTATCTTCAAAGTTATAATACTAGTAGTTCAAGATAATAATAGGTGACCGCCACATTGAAGAGGAGTCCATCTATTCGATCTAGGAAACCTCCGTGTCCTCTTAGGATAGTTCCCGAGTCCTTAACCTGAGCTTGACGCTTAAGTGACGATTCCGCTAAATCACCCAATTGACCAAATATCGCGATAGTTATTCCCAAACCGAAGATATGATATAGGGGTATGGATATTCTCGATCCAATGAGATATACTAAGAGTATTGCGCAGGTCGCTCCTCCTATAAATCCCTCCCATGATTTGCCCGGACTGATGGAGGGACACAGGCGTCTTCTTCCCCAAGCTTTACCTATGAAATATCCCCCCACGTCGAAAGCCCAAGTAGCTAAGATAACTAATAAAGTGTAGAACAAACCAGAGGGCAACTCTCTTAATCCGATGATGTGGCTTATTAACCACCCCACGTATAAGCTAGCGAATATAGTAGAGGCAGATCTCCCCCTCGCGCTTGTGAAATCCTCTCGGAGAAAGATCGGCCTGATCAGACTAAGAAGCACCAACAAGGTGATTGTTAAGCTCGTCGCCAAGGGGAAATCAAACTGAGCGTTTAGAAGAAAAAGGATGCTGATAACTATCCCGATTTCCTTATAAGGTTTAAGTCCCTTCTTCTCTAATATAGCGAATAACTCATAGAGGGTCAAAAGAGTGATCGGAAGGAGGAGAAAGAAGAGCAGAAAGCCACCATAATAAATACAAATTAGGACGATAGGAAGACCGACAAGGGCAACCTTTACCCTGGAGAGTAACTCTCTCACTTAACATTCCTTAACTGAGCTATCTTCTCCTGAAGGGCTATATCGCCGATCGGACGTTTGGAAGAACCTTTAAGATCCCCGAATTTCCTTTGTCTTGTCTGATAATCTTCTAAAGCCTCGAGCAACTGTTCCCTCCCGAAATCAGGCCAATAAACCGGGGTGGTCCAAAACTCAGCATATACAGCTTGCCAAATAAGGAAGTTGCTTATCCTTCTTTCTCCAGCCGTTCTGATCAGCAGATCGGGGTCTGGCAAGCCAGCAGTATAGAGATAACTCTCGAATAAATTCTTATCTATATCATCTGGGGATAGTCTGCCAGCCTTGACTTCCTCGGCTATAAGTTTAATAGCCCTTAATATCTCGCATCTACCTCCATAGTTAAGGACGAAGTTAGTTACGAGCCGATCATTATCCTTGGTAAGCTCCATCGCCTCCTCTATACCACGAGATAGCGATTTGGGCAATCCCGCCAGATCTCCACTAATCAGGACTCTAGCTCCCTTTTCGTTCAACTCAGCTAGCTCATTTATCAGAGCCTCCTCCATTATATTCATAAGACCTGAGACCTCGTCCTTAGGTCGCTTCCAGTTTTCAGTGGAGAAGACATATAGACTTAGAACTGGGATATTAAAATCGAGGCAAGCGTTAATAGTTCTCTTAGCCGCCTGTATCCCTGCTCTGTGTCCCACTAGACGGGGAAGTCCTCTTCTCCCTGCCCAACGCCCATTGCCATCCATAATAATAGCTATATGATTAGGCAGTCGAGCATCTCTAAGGAACTCAGGTATTCCCTTCTCTTCATCTTTGCCCTTTGTTCCTCTTAGAAGATCGTATATACTTTTAAACATTACCTCACATTCTCCTCCTAATTCGATAAGGGGGAGGAATCCTCCCCTCTCCTATTTTATTTAATGGAGTTCGATCTCCCTGCTTACCACCAGCTCCATCTCCCCCTCAGAGAGCATCCTT
>CAZSTA010000195.1:2934-6689 GCA_964609495.1 uncultured bacterium
GAGTTCGATCTCCCTGCTTACCACCAGCTCCATCTCCCCCTCAGAGAGCATCCTTTGACGAATAACTCTTATAGAGGGAGGAATCCTCTCCCTATTTATAGAGGAGAAAGCCCCCTCTCCACCCCTCCTATATTTATAAGAACCTGAGGAGGATAAGTTGATCGGCTTCGTCAAGCATATCCTGATGACTTCTATCCCCTCATCTCTCAACTTCTCCACAGCGGTATCTAGTTTAAAACCTAAAATTTGGGGAATAATCCTGTTCATTAAGATCGGGCAAGGAAACCCCCTTGCTTTAGCAGGGGGAGGAATTGCCCATATCCATCTCCTTAGATAAAATACTTGACAAATCCTAAAAATATGTTATATTTATATATGATTATGAAACTTACAAGAACAGTCAAAATCAAACTTAATATTGATTCAAATAAGATTAAACCTACTATCAAGGCATATACTGAGGCATTTAACTATGTATGCAAGGTAGGATGGCAAGATGCTGACACTAATGGTGTATCTCTTCATCATAAAACTTATTATAAGATAAAGGAAAATTCTCCTTTGACATCTCAGCTTATCTGCTCTGCTAGAGTAAAAGCTACCGAAGCCCTCAAAGCAGTTGAGAAACAAAAGAAAAAGAAGCAGAAGGTTAGCTGCCCCCAGTCTAAACAATGTTCTATAAGATATGATGCTAGAAGTTATAATGTATGGTTTGATCGTAATGAAGTATCTATCAGCACCATAGATGGTAGAAAAAGAATCCCTATTATTGTTCCTGAATACTTCAGACAGTATCTTACTTGGAAACGAACTTCTGCTGATCTGTTTATAAAAAAGAATAAGGCATTTATTCGTATTATATTTGAGAAGGAAGTTACCGATCCCAAACCTATAGATAACTTTGTAGGTATAGATAGAGGTATTAACAAACTTGCGGTAACTTCTGATAAACAATTCTTTAATGGTGGCGAAATTAAAAGGATTTCTAATAAATATAGGAATATGCGAAAATCCCTCCAATCTTGTGGTTCTAAATCTGCTAAAAGGCACCTTCGGAAAATATCTAAGAAGGAGAACCGTTTCCGTAGAGATGTGAACCACAGAATTAGTAAAGCTATTGTAGCTTCCCTCCCACCAGGCACCACAATTATTCTTGAA
Source organism: uncultured bacterium (assembly GCA_964609495.1). GTDB lineage: Bacteria > CAZSTA01 > CAZSTA01 > CAZSTA01 > CAZSTA01 > CAZSTA01. The sequence goes on from CAZSTA010000195.1 coordinate 4,093, forward strand.
GACCTCAAATCTATTTGACAGAGAGCTAGAATGCGTAAGAAACAACGCAGAGATCTTCACAATTGGAACTTCTACCAACTTGAGCAGTTTATTACTTATAAAGCACAAGCTAAAGGAATTAAGGTTGAATATGTTGATAGTCGCTACACCTCTCAGAAATGTTCCAGATGTGGCTATATCTCTCGTTCTAACCGTCAGTTTCAAAGTATCTTCAAGTGTAAGCAATGTGGTTTCTCCTTGAATGCTGATCTTAATGCGGCGCGAAACATTCGCCAGAATTACCTGGATGCTATATGCTACCCAGGCAAGGCTGTTGTCAACCAGCCTATTAAGGAAACTTTTGCTTCAAATAGGACTCAAGGTAAAAAAGTTTCCTTAAATCGTAGACTCCTCCTAAAAGAGGAGAGCTACAAGCCCTCGACTTTAGTCGTGGGTAGTTGACCTAAAATTCTAAAATCTCCTTCTCCTTATCAGCTAAGATCTCTTCTATCTTCTCTAATTCCTTGTCGGTTTTCTCCTGGATCTCCTTCAGCCTCCTATCCCTTTCATCTTCGGAGATATCGCTCTTCTTTTCTAATTTTTTTATCGTCTCATTCGAATCTCGACGAATATTGCGTATCGCCACTCTAGCATCCTCCGCCTTTTTCTTGATCAAGCGAACTAATTCCTGTCTTCTCTCCTGCGTAAGCTGGGGTATGGGAAGACGAATAATCCCCTTACCCTTTATGGGATTTAATCCCAAATCAGATTTCATAATAGCCTTTTCTACCTCTCCCATTATGTTATTATCCCAAGGCTGAATTATCAATAAGCGAGGCTCTGGAGCGCTGATAGTGGCTAACTGATTGAGAGGAGTCATAGTCCCGTAATATTCGACTTTGATGTTATTCAAGAGGGCCGGACTGGCTCTTCCAGTCCGGATCGAGGATAAATCCCTCTTGAAGGAATCGATCGCTTTATCCATATGTTCATCGGTTTGCTTGAAGATCTCTTCAACTGTCGTCATTTCAATCCCCCTTAACTATAGTTCCTATATCCTCTCCTAAGATCGCCTTTTTTATGTTGCCCGGCTCAGTGGCATTGAAGACTCTGATCGATATTCCGGTGTCCATACATAAGGAGACCGCGGTAGCATCCATCGCCTTTAATCCCAGTTTCAAAACATCTATATATTTCAAACTCTTGTAGAGCTTAGCTTGAGGATTCCTCATAGGATCTGAATCATAGATCCCGTCCACCTTGGTTCCTTTCAGGATAATCTCCGCCTCGATCTCTGCGGCTCTAAGGGCCGCCGCAGTATCGGCGGAGAAGTAGGGACTTCCGGTCCCTGCCGCGAAGATCACTACTCGCTCCTTCTCCAAATGCCGAATCGCTCTTCGGCGAATGTAGGGTTCAGCTACCTCCGGCATAGAGATAGCCGTCTGAACCCTAGTCACAACTTCCATCTTCTCCAGAGAATCTTGCAAGGCTAGAGCATTTATTACTGTAGCTAACATACCCATATAGTCGCCAGAGGTTCGATCTATCCCCTGAGCACTTCCCTCAGATCCCCTGAAGATATTACCTCCTCCTACTACTATGGCTAGTTGAACTGATTTATTAGCTTCCTTTATCTCCCGAGAGAGCGAATCCAAAACCTTCGGATCGATACCATACCCCCTCTCTCCAGACAAGATCTCCCCGGAAAGCTTCAAGAGAACTCTCCTATATTTAAGTGAGGACATAGCCGCCTCCATTTAGTTAGCTATACTCCTAGCTGATATCTACTAAATCTTCTAACCACTATGTTCTCTCCTAGCTTAGCTATATTCTCATCTATCAACTCTCGGACCGTCTTCTCAGGATCTCTGATGAAGGGCTGCTCCATAAGGCACACCTCTTGGTAAAACTTCTCTAGTCTGCCATTCACTATCTTCTCGATAACTTTTTCGGGCTTTCCCGTATCCTCAGCTTGCTTTCTCAGGATAACTTTCTTCTTCTCTATGACCTCGGGTGGCACCTTCTCCCTAACGATATAGTCTGGATTGGAAGCGGCAACCTGCATCGCTAAATCCTTCACTAAATTTTGGAATTGATCGGTTCTAGCCACGAAATCGGTCTCGCAATTTACTTCTATTAATACTCCTATCTTACCGCCGGTATGAATGTAAGAGCCGATCGCCCCTTCGGAGGTGGCGCGGCCAGCCTTGGTTCTAGCTTGGGCTAATCCCTTCTCTCGGAGGAAATCCATCGCTTTCTGGAAATCTCCATTCGACTTCTGCAAGGCTCTTTTACAATCCATAATACCAGCTCCAGTTTTCCCGCGGAGCTCCTTCACCTGTTCTGCTGTAACGTTCATACTTGTTTTCTTTCCTCTCTCTTTCTTTAATTTTAATTATGCTTCTAAGGTCAAAAATTATTCAAGAGATACTAGTGGCTAGTTCCTTTTGAGTTAGATAGCTATAGATATCACCTCAAGAAATGGCACTAAAAGCGGACAGAAGTCAGTTACACCTAATCGTTTTATAGCCTACTTGAATTTAGTGCCATTTCACAGGGTCTTATCTATAGATACCAGTGGCTCTAAAAAAGCAGATTCTAGACAACCATTTCCTGCT
>CAZSTA010000196.1:0-6660 GCA_964609495.1 uncultured bacterium
TTGGGTAGAGGAAATAGTAAAAATTGGAAGTAAATAGGGAGGGGGCGTATGAATTCAAGTAAAGAGTTTAGAGTATGTCTCACTTTCGATGACGTGCTTTTGGTGCCTCAGAAGTCGGAGGTGTTACCGAGGGATGTGGATGTATCCACTGATTTAGGAGCGGGAATAAAGTTAAGTCTTCCCTTTATATCCGCCGATATGGATACAGTAACCGAATCGAGGATGGCTATCGCTATGGCTAGAGAGGGAGGGTTGGGGATAATCCACAAGAATCTCAGTCCCGAGAAGCAGGCGGAGGAGGTGGAGACGGTTAAGAGATCGGAAAATGGTGTTATCTCCGACCCGATCACTGTGACTTCGGATACTCTTATCTCCAAGGCTCTGGAGATTATGAGCCGCTTTCGAATATCTGGTATCCCCATCACTGATGACGGTAATAAACTAGTGGGGATCATCACTAACCGAGATCTTCGCTTTGTCACTGATACTAGCTTGCAAGTAAAAGCTCTGATGACCAAGGATAACTTGATCACTGCAGAAGAGGGAACTACTTTAGAGCAGGCTAAGAGCATCTTGCATCGGCATAGAATTGAGAAATTGCCCATTGTTAACGAGGAAGGCGAACTGAAGGGGCTCATAACTATCAAGGATATCGGGAAGGTTATGGACTATCCTTACGCCTCGAGGGATAAGCAAGGTCGACTTAGAGTTGGAGCTAGCGTAGGTGTAGGAAGGGGAGCTTTGGAAAGAACGGAAAGATTGGTAGATATAGGGATCGATATCATCGCAGTATCTGCCGCTCATGGTCACTCCAAAGGTGTTATCGAGACGGTGGAGAATATTAGAAAGCACTTTCCCGATCTCCCGATCATCGCAGGTAATGTTGTGACAGCCGAGGGAACTTTCGAGCTGATTCAGGCAGGTGCTTCTTGCATTAAAGTGGGGCTAGGACCAGGTTCGATCTGCACGACTAGAATAGTCACTGGAGTGGGGATGCCCCAGCTTACTGCGATTATGGATTGTGCCGAAGAGGCGGATAAATACGATATTCCTATCATGGCTGATGGGGGTATAAAATACTCCGGTGATATCGTAAAAGCCTTAGCCGGGGGAGCAAGCACAGTTATGATCGGTGGCCTCTTCGCTGGGACTGATGAGGCTCCAGGAGCTGTAGAATATTATCAAGGACGCACTTATAAAAGCTATCGAGGAATGGGATCTTTATCTGCGTTGCAGGAAGGGTCTAGGCAACGTTATGCTCAGGAGGGAGTCGCTAAGCTTGTTCCCGAGGGAGTGGAAGGAAGGGTGTTATTTAAGGGACCCCTAATCAATGTGATAGAGCAATTGATCGGAGGGGTGAAGAGCGGTATGGGATACTGCGGTGCTCATCATCTAGGGGAGCTACGCGAGAAAGCTCAATTTGTAACGATTAGCTATGCCGGCTTACTGGAAAGCCATGTTCATGATATAGATATAACTAGAGAGGCGCCAAATTATTGGAGGGCTTAAAGATAGCTCGATAAATAATGAGCTCAAGGGAGAAGCCTTTGCTTAGATTTATAGAAGTATGACCTGAAGACCCAAGGATAGAAGGCTCTGGGATTGATTGCCATTTTTTGTCTGGAGAACGCTTGATAATCTCGTATATTTGGGATATAATATATGCCTGCAAGTTGCTCTTTGAAAAGAGTATAGGGCTGTATTAGAAATCCCTAATATGTCCAACTCGAAGGTTGGAAAAGAGAGTTGATCAAGCTGAACATAGTGATCTAAAATGGTATAATTAATGCTTTCCGTTTCTCACTACTGCTAACTTATTAGCTACATCAAAAGCTAGGATTTTGGCTGGGGGATCTTTTTGGATCCAACCGTCTATCACTCGCTGGGGATTATTCGTAGGGGATAGATGAGCTTTCTCAACCGTTTCATCACTTAAACCGCTGTAGAACCAAATCCGCTCTACTCTCTTTAACAACTCCGCGAACTTATAAGCTTTGTGAGTATATAGATGATATTCCCCTTTGATGCTTTCTAATACCTCATCGAGAGGCTTAGTTAATTCGTCATAAAAGAACTTCTTCGCCTCTTCATTAGGAGCTATCCCATTTTTGCATTCCGCTAAAAGTAGTATTTCTCCTCCATCTAGGACCGCGTTTTTGGTCAATTCCAATCCTCTTTGAGAGTTATATAAACTCTCATCTTGAGGATATCCCCCGGGAGACACGACTAGATATTTAGCAGGTTCTACCGAGAAGCTGGCGATATTATCTACCTTAGCTATCCCCTCTGCGGTGACTTTCTCGATATTTCCGCTTGCTGACCAAACTATCTTATCCCCCGATACTATAGTCCCTAAGACGAAGATATCCGCATCTTTGACGATCAACTTCATCGCCTCTAACATATCGTTGGCTAGGGGATTATCTCTTCTTTCTGGATCAGGATGGAAGGGGTGGTGAGCGAAGGTTGAGCGAGGATCTAGAGCTAGGCTATGATTCATCTCGATGGTGCGGAAGGAACATATTCCGGGCAAGAAATCCTTCAAGGCGTTGGAGTAACCAGCGAAATAGTGATGCTTCATATCTGCGCCTACGACAAATAGGTTCGCATCCAACAACTTTTCGTTAGCCCAAACCTCCGTTCCGATAGAGGTCTTCCCCATGTTTCTAAATTTATCGTTGAAACAGTCATTTATGAATATCCCTTCCGAGGGAAGCTCATATTTCTCGATGCTCTCTTTTATGTATTTCTTGATCTTGGCATTCTCAGGATTATCTATATCATGCGACCCGGTAGTGATCATAAACCGAACTTTCTTAGCCTCTTTCAAACGAGCAGAGAGACTCTCAACTATCACCTGATGGGGCTCTTTTCTAGTCCCATCCTCTATTAACACTGTTACTGTTTTACCTTTAGCTAGGTCTTCTAATCTATCTCCATAAGGATTTTCCAAGGCTCTATTTATCGTTCCCCAAACATCATCATTAGCCTCTAAAGTCCGAGGTTTTATCAACTGAGCCAGATTATTATCCGGAATATTCAACGATAAGCTATTATCGCCCCAACTTATTTCCATCGCTATCTACCTCCTTTTTTCTTTTTGTCCCTTAATTATAGCATATACTATGAAGCTACGCAAGCCTTTTCGATCATCTGGATTAAGTTATAATCCTTAATCTATATATAGCTATAATTTCGCATTTTGGGGAGTGCTGAACTGAAGATTCATTTTCCCTAGGGATTTTGAGTAGGGGCGTGTTGCAAGCAACACACCCCCTACGATAATCCGCATTAATGCCAGATTTTCCAAACATCTGCGGAAGTATAGATATATCTTTAAAATAGAAAATTAGCTTCTCTATGAGGTTAATTAGGAGATCTTTATATAAGAAAATTAAATTTCAACATTTAGGTGATAACTTATTGACATTTTCCCAATGATATACTAAAATAGATATAAATTAAGATATCTATAACAAAATTTTATAATACTACAATTTAGCATTTTTTGAAAATGCTAAATTGAAAGCTTAGTTTCCAAGCGACTTTTTGGGTAGAGGGTGTGGGTAATACAAACCTTGCAATAATCCCCATTAATACTAGATTTTGAAAGATCTGAGAAAGTGTTATAGATAATGCAATAGATAAGATCACTATGCGACGATATAAACTGGGGGGGGAATCAAACGGGAATATAGAAAGGAACTTTTGTGATTTTACAACTCTTTGCTTTCGTCATAGCTCTCATAATATCTTTAATTGTCACCCCTTTTATCCGTGGCTTTGGGTCGAGGATGGGATTTATGGATATACCTGGGAAGGGGAAGATTCATACCATTCCTATACCTAGAATCGGCGGCATTGCTATCTATATAGCTTTTATAATAACTGTATTCATCCTGGTAGATTTCACTAAGGAGTTGGTTGGCTTATTGATTACCTCGACCTTTATATTCTTGATGGGGGTGGTCGATGATATAGTTAAGGGAGGTCTCCCTGGTAAGTTGAAACTAGTGGGTCAGATCGGGGCGGCTTCTGTCTTGATTCTCTTTGGAGTAAAGGTTGAGTTGATAACCCTCCTTCACGTCAATATTCCCATCACTCTGCTGTGGATAGTGGGTATAACCAATGCTTTCAATCTATTAGATAATATGGATGGAATCTCAGCAGGACTGGCTATTATTGCTGCGATTATCCTTTCCCTGACAGCTTGGATGTGTGGTCATACTCTCGTCAGCATTGTAGTGGCTGCTTTAGCTGGAGGAGCTTTGGGATTTTTAAGATATAATTTCCATCCAGCTTCTATCATTATGGGGGATTGTGGCAGTACCTTTTTAGGTTTTACTCTAGCCTCTCTAGCTATAATAGGAAGTTGGATGGATGTAGTTACACTTAGTTATACCTTACTTGTGCCTATAATAATTCTAGCCATCCCTATTTTTGACACTTCCCTAGTGACTATAGATCGCTTGCGTCATGGAAAAAGTATCTTTGCGGGAGGTAAAGATCACTCCACTCATCGCTTATACGCTATGGGACTAAGCCAGAGACAAGTTGCTGTGGTCTTCTACATAATCAGCTTATCTCTGGGACTTATCGGGATGATGGTTACTAAAGCAAGTCAATCGGTGATTATAATAGTGTTGACCTTTTTAATCATTATCGCTCTTTATGTGATGTGGAAATTAGGTAATATCAGGTTGGGAGAATAAATCTATATAAATGAGCAGTTTGGAGGCAATGTTAGGGTAACTTCTAGTCCTTCCTCATAAGCTAGAGGTATATTCTTAGTATCATTCCCTTGAAATTACCACCTTCAGTTAAAACTTCCGAAGTTTTTATAAAGAAGAATCGAGTTTCTTTCTTGCTTTTTAAAAGAAAATGTTATATAATATAAATTGGGATCTCTTCAAACTTCCTATCTAACAAGGGAAAATAACAATTTCGAAGTGCTATAATCTCCATCGCTATTATGTGGGTAGATCGAGAAGTTGAATAGCTCTTATATTTAAAGGGAGATAAATATCGCTTAGGTCTGGTGATTGGCGATATTATATAAAACAAAAAATCCAATTAGGAGGTACAAAATGTGGTTTTTTGGAGGTAAAAAATCTATAGAGGAGAGGACCTTAAGAGGTAACAATTCTATCTCTATTCCCTCAAGGGGGAAGGTGAGATATATGGCTGTTGATCCAACCAACGATACCAGGGATAGAGGGGTCGTAGCTGTATTCACACTTGATAACAAGGGAAAGGTCGATTTGCTCGAGGTCAAAACCGAAGTCTTTATGGATGGGAAAAAGTTGGAGCAAGGAGATCAGTTTGTAATTAACAAAGGAGACGTTATCAAGATAAAAGGCTACAATCATGTTGTGACTTGAGAATAGCCGAGGAAAGCGAGGGAGCTTACTGATTTTGAAGCGGTAGGCTTTCTCTATTTCACTGGATTGATTGCAATTTTTGGTATAGCAAGGGGGAGACTGTGTCTAAATAATCATACTATTCCTATCCACTTTAACTCACAGGAGAGGATAACGTGCTTTCTGTATCTTGATGAATCTGGAGATCCAGGTTTTCCAGGAGGTTGGATTGACTGATCAAATGGATTAAAGTTATGGTCACTGGAATAAAAAGCGGCTAGGCAGAGAGGGCGATCCTCTCTGTACGAGTCACCTAGGGTAGCCCTCCTAGTTGTACCTGTATTATACCAAAAATTTTATATTTGTCAACATTAAAAAAAACAGTCAGGAAGCATATAAAATGGGGATCTGACATCATAAATCCCCCTCCCATCGAGGGAGGGGGGAACTGAGGAGATAAGCTCTATCTTGCTGTTCCCTCTCCCCTTGTGGGAGAGGGCCAGGGTGAGGGGGAGTTATAACTCGATCTGAAATCATTTTGATCCCCGATTCTATATGCATCCAAACAGTCATCTATCAGGCGGTCATAGGAAACTTACAAGAATTAGGAGGTTTTAAATGTTAAACAGAAAGAAGTTAGCCTTAGCAACTATCCTGGTTGTCCTATCCTTCGTCCTGATGGGAGAGGCTCTAGGGGTCGATTTCTCTATCTCTCGTCCTAGCCTAGGTAGTTGGGTAAAATTCAAGGTTATAACTACTTCGGAAGGGAAAGAAATGCCTCCCTCCGAGATGAAATACTCCATCGTTGACGAGATAGAGAAGGAGGGAGTAACTTATCTCAGATTGGAGATGGAGATGAGTGGTCCCGCGGTGAGGATGGCAGTATCTGAGGGAGCAGAGAAGCCAGAAGGGTCAGTTATCCTCCAGATTCTGCTCAAGTGGGATGAGAATCGTTTTGCCGCTTCCTGGAGCGATTTCTTTGATATGGCTGAGGAATTGGTGATCAGTTCACCTGGCCAGGAAGCTGCTATTTTGTTCCCCAAGGAGATGCTGGGGATGGCGCAGGAGATTGGAAAAGGATTGGGAGTAAGCTCCCTGGGATTCGGGACTTCAGGGGATATTGGCAAATCTTTCCAGCAGACTGGGAGAGAGAAACTTAATGTGGCTGGCAAATCGCTACTTTGTGATATATATGAAGGAGAGACAAAGGGTCAATTAGAGATAATGGGGATGAAATTCAATACAACTAGTCAAGTTAAGCTCTGGTGGAATAAAGATATCCCTATCATCCCAGTTGCGA
>CAZSTA010000197.1:0-271 GCA_964609495.1 uncultured bacterium
TAGCGAAGATGGATAGGATAAGGGAGGTGACGGATAGGTCTTCATCTGTAGTGGGGAGGTTAGGGGAGAGATCACAACAGATTGGAAAAATCGTCTCTATCATCACTGAACTAGCCGAACAAATCAGTATGCTGGCACTTAGCGCCTCTATAGAGGCAGCTAAGGCCCAGGAATATGGAGAGGGCTTCGTAGTGGTTGCTAGAGAGATGAGAGAATTAGCGGACAGTTCAGGGAGTAGTGCCCTTCAGATCAGGAAGATAGTGAGCCACAT